>NZ_JAAHHS010000496.1 GCF_010692395.1 Moorena sp. SIO3H5 | reverse complement strand
TCAAACGACATCGGGAATAACATTATCGGATTCGGAAAACAGGACACCGGGACTAGGAATAGCTTCTCCTAAACCACTTGCTTCAGACCAAGCATCTAGCTGTCGAAAAATTTTGCCACAGGTTTGCTGATGTTTAGTATGAGGCGCTCTAGTCACAAATAATTCTCCATCAATGATTTCGTAGCGTGTTCCTTCATTTTCTGGTAGCAATTCTAGGTCATGAATAGTCCAGTATACTCTCTCATGTATTGCCTGATTCATAATTATACTCCGTTAGCTTTATACTAATTAAGCATTCAGCCGTCAGCCGTCAGCCGTCAGCCGTCAGCCGTCAGCCGTCAGCCGTTTGCCTTTGAATAAAAGTTGATAGCTAATAGCTATTAGCTGATAGCTTACTATACTAATTATACTCCCTACTCCCTACTCCCTACTCCCTACTCCCTATTCCTGATAAACCCTACAAATATCAGCGCCAATTTTATGAATTTTATCGACTAATTCTTGAGGTTGGACTACTTTAACTTGGCCGCCAAAACCGATAATCCAGCGTAAAAAATCGATATCGTCTAATGCCCACTTGGGCAATATCGCTTGAAAGCGATTGGGAAAATTGGGGTCTTTGGTTTGAGGAAGTGAAAACAAGGATTTAGAGAAGCTGGTATTTGCTGTTAAGGGTGGAGACATTTTAATGTGTTGGAAGCGCTTGGTTCCTTCACTTACAAATCGGAACATATCGTCATTAAACCACAGTTCAAAGGTGACCTGAACTGCTGACCGTTCTGATTTATTGCTACTGAGTAACTGTTGCTGTTCCCTAGCACTATTACCAAGAAATAATCCGGCACTTGCTTGGTGGAGTTTTTGGAGCTTCTGCAAGGATTGCCATTGTTGTTTCATATCGCGGGTTTGGCCAAGAGCACGACCGAGAAAGAGTCGGTCTAATCGTTCAAACCGGAATAGTTTATCTTGGTTACCGCCGTGGTGCTGAAATGCTAAATACCAGGCGTGATTGTAAAATACTATTTGCAGGGGCCAAGCCTGAAAAAATCTGTCGTGATCTCCAGCAAATCGGCCACCGCCTTTAATTCGATTTAATTCTAATAATTCCCCTTGGGCGATCGCATTTTCTAGTTTGTCTAGATGATTGAGCAAGGCTGAAGCCTGCAGGGAGTCGGTATCTACGATACAGCGATTGCGAATTGCTCGCACTGGATAGGTGGAAGGGTGGTCTAATTTTGATTGGGTCATCCGTTGCTGGAACATCTCATAGGTCGAGAGTGCCATGGGATCGTCTAAACTTTTGGCTTGTGATTGCAGTACTGCAAATACTTTACCCAGTTCCTGCGTAGAGAATATCCCGGTGCCTGCAAAATAGCCTTGCTTGAGGGGAAAGTTGCGTAATAGTTTATAGGGTTTGAGGATTTTTTCGATATCTTTGCGCAGGGTATCGATGCCATTGCCAATGATTACACCATCTTCTTGGAGGGCATTGGTCAAGGTTTTGAGGCTACTATTTTCGGATTTTGGCAAAAAAGGATGATGCAAGATAAACCGAATTGTCTTGATCAGCCGCTGAAAGGGTTCTAGATCGGAATAGGCATGGGTGAGTAGATGGGGATTCTTGACAATGGGGATTTGTAGCTCACCATTAGACCTCTTGCAAAAGTATTTTTCTGATAGTTTTTCCCTCAATTCTTGTCCACTGTTCCCTATTCCCTGTTCCCTGTTCCCGACTTCTGCAAGAAGTCTATTGTGATCATTGCTGTTAATTAGCCCATTGTCCTGTAGCCACTGCAAATCTGTTGCAATGGCATTCCGGTCAGCATAGATTTCTCCGTTGAGTTTGGCCATCAAAGCGCACACTTCTTCGAGGGGAGTGGCAAATTCGGGCACTGTTCCCAAAACCCGTTCGATCTCAGTTGGGTCAGTGCTGTGCAAGGTGCCTATGTTGGGATAACGAATAATTAAAGCAATCAGATGCAACAAACGGTCAAAATCTAACAGGGACGAGTAGGGATGGAGGGTGATTTGACTATGATGGGTGCGGTTAGTGCGATTGGTGAGAGTGCGAGGAAGACCTTTGATTTTCTTCTGGATTTTGGAGATATCGAAGCCATCAACAGTTCCCTTTACCTGGTTGACAGCGGCAAATCCCTCGGCAGTCAGGGGTGGGAAGTTTTGCAGGGATTTGAACATACTTTCAATGACGTATTCTGGCACCTGGCGGGAGCGTTTGCGGTTCCACTCTCGGCAGGTTTTTAGGGGAGTACAGAGGTGCCACGCCATCCACAATAAGGGCTGGGAATTTAGTTCTATGGTTAGCTGATTTAGTAATGCCATGCGCCAGGGTCGCTTGGCATTGGTGGCGTCATAAATAATTGGTTGGTTAGAGGCGATCCCTTGACTAATTTGAGATAGAACTTCTGCTTCAATTTCTGACCAGTTGCCCTGAATACTCTCGTGGCCGTAGAGCACTTTTCTGATGTGGTCGGTGGAGATAATCCGGTAATTGCCCAAGTTGGCAATTTCTTTGGCAAGGGTGGATTTACCGCTGCCGGGGGGACCGATCAGGAAATGGCAGATTAGGGCAGTGTGGGTATTTTTAATAGGATTTTTGCTCATGTTTCTGGTATTTATTGTTTTATAAGTAGTCGGACAAAAGTAAAATTAATTGTTGAAATAGGGAGCAGGGAGCAGGGAGCAGGGAGCAGGGAGCAGGGAGCAGGGAGCAGGGAGCAGGGAGCAGGGAGCAGGGAGCAGGGAACAGGGAGCACGGAGCAGGGAACACAGATATCAGTTACTTTGGTAAAGGTTTATTACTGGATTGAATACTTCTAGGGTTGATAGCGTTTATCGCAGTTATGAGGTATAGTCTTCTTTGAGGTTTATTCCCTGTATTGATACAGCCCATCGCTATTTCCGATTCCCGATTCCCGATTCCCGATTCCCGATTCCCTATAGCTGAAACACTTCTGGGGTTATCCTATTAAAAGGTTCCTCTAACTGTCTATAATAGTAGTGCGAATGAGGAATTATAGCGCTACGCGCAAGGCAAGAGGCAAAAGTTTCTTTCAAGAGCTTTTCAGCTTGTATCAATGTCCTAACTTTAATAGGTAGTGCTATAGTATAATGTCAGGATAATTCCCCCCATCTCCCCATCTCCCCATCTCCCCACATTACCCACACTCCCCACCCTCCCTACATTCCCGACATTCCTGGCGAGGAGAGGTTGGTATGGAAGGTTACTGATTAGTCGATGATGGATGAATGGTAGGCGGGATGGGGATTTGAGGGGATGGCTGAGAGAAAATGGTCTCGCAGTAGACAGGGTAAGGGTTTGAGGTATTTTGATGTTGACAAGGGGGCAAGTGGAGGGGGAAAATGATTAGGTTCTCGCAATTGTACCTGGGAAACTTTGGTATACAAGGTTTTGGAGGGTCGGAGTTACAATCTCCGTTAAGGAGATGAATTAATGGAAACTGTGTAAATGTTGCCATGGAATTGGCAATTATCAGAGTTACAATCTCCGTTAAGGAGATGAATTAATGGAAACGCAAGATGTTATTATCTAATCTTCTTAACACTTAAGTGTTACAATCTCCGTTAAGGAGATGAATTAATGGAAACTATACTCAATTGACAACCATCCGGCATGAGGGGATGGTTACAATCTCCGTTAAGGAGATGAATTAATGGAAACGGGATTAACCGAGTACCAATAAACGGTATTTTTCTCCGGGTTACAATCTCCGTTAAGGAGATGAATTAATGGAAACGACATAAGAACTACCAATCAAAACATCATGAATAGTTACAATCTCCGTTAAGGAGATGAATTAATGGAAACGGATGGCTATATGGCCAAAACTGCATACTTTCGTACAGTGTTACAATCTCCGTTAAGGAGATGAATTAATGGAAACAGTGGCTGGATTCATTGACTACTAATATAAAGCCATGAAGTTACAATCTCCGTTAAGGAGATGAATTAATGGAAACGGATTTTGCCAAGCGCATCTCGTATATCTGAAGATTGGCGGAGTTACAATCTCCGTTAAGGAGATGAATTAATGGAAACTAAAACAGTGATCGCTATTTTTGTCCCATCGCGATCACGTTACAATCTCCGTTAAGGAGATGAATTAATGGAAACAATTGTAGTTTTAAAAGTTGTTACAATTGAAGCAAGTTACAATCTCCGTTAAGGAGATGAATTAATGGAAACCTTGAAAATACTCATCTGGGTATGATTGGATATAGTTACAATCTCCGTTAAGGAGATGAATTAATGGAAACGTCGTGTAAATCTACGGTCTGAACACCAATGTCATCAAAAGTTACAATCTCCGTTAAGGAGATGAATTAATGGAAACGATTTTCTCATATCATGGATACCACCAAAAAACCCTGGTTACAATCTCCGTTAAGGAGATGAATTAATGGAAACTGACCCGCCAGATTGAGATTCGTGCAGAACGCGGGGGTTACAATCTCCGTTAAGGAGATGAATTAATGGAAACCGGTGGTGTTTATATCTCGTTTATACATCTCATTATGGTTACAATCTCCGTTAAGGAGATGAATTAATGGAAACAAAGATGGATGTGATTGCTGATACTGGCTTTGATTCGTTACAATCTCCGTTAAGGAGATGAATTAATGGAAACCGGCTGCGATACCGTCAGGACATGGTACTAGTTGCGTTACAATCTCCGTTAAGGAGATGAATTAATGGAAACTTGAGTATCGATACCCGCTTGCTTTGAGATAGTGGTTACAATCTCCGTTAAGGAGATGAATTAATGGAAACGGTTGGGTGATTCTTTTTCACTCCCAACCTATTGGTTACAATCTCCGTTAAGGAGATGAATTAATGGAAACTTCTAAATATTACACGGTCTAGTTCAAACGCACATGTTACAATCTCCGTTAAGGAGATGAATTAATGGAAACAGTCCATTATCAGTTTTCAATAACCGCTAATATTGACGTTCTGGGGGGGCGACATGAGAGCTAAAAAGTAGACTGTATAAGCTTCATAGCTCTCATACCTCGTAAATAATTATCGAGCTTATGACGACTTAAACGCATTAACTTATCAACTAATTCCCAACATTGCG
>NZ_JAAHHS010000495.1 GCF_010692395.1 Moorena sp. SIO3H5 | reverse complement strand
TGGTTGGGTTTGGGGGATAGAGTCTGGCTGTGGTACTGTTTCGGTAGAGTTTTTGCTGCCATAGGTGCTATTGACCCAATTCACGATAAAGTTGGCAGCATCGATGATAACCTGGCTACTGCGACCCGCTTGATCCATTGTTGCTAAACGTCCTATTCCCTGACATTCTTGGCAAAACCAATTGAAATAAATCGGGTCAGCTGGGGTAAAGGTAGAGTTAATGGCTTGATTGGGGTCTCCAACTCGGATCAGATTTAGGGTATGGTCTGGGGTTAAAGGTTGGGAGGTTAAAGGTTGGGAGGTTGTTCGCGTAGCGTGGTCAATAGGCCAAGGTTGGGAGGTGGAAGTTTGTTCGCCTTTGGCGTTCGAGAAGGGTAGGTTTGGTTCGGCACTAGCTGGCAATGTTGCTAGGGTTTGCAATAGTCGGTATTGTAACGGTGTGGAATCTTGGGCTTCGTCTTCAAAGACGGCAAAAAATTGATTTTGCCAGAGCTGACGGATGGCATCGTTTTCTAGCACTCTCAGCGCAGCTAGAATCATGTCGTCGTAGTCGATAAATTCACGCGATCGCACTATGGTTTGATACTGTTGATACAGTCCTGCTGCGATCGCTAATATTCCATATTCATCCGTTGTCTGTTCACTGAGGTGCCACAAATCTGCTGGTAATAACCCAGAACTTTTGGCTTCATGGATAACGGTGTAAGCCAGGTTAGGTAACACTTCCGTTCGCAATACCGATTGTCGGCGCAACCGTTCTGTTTCTTCTCCATCAAAGCTTCGACCTTCGAGCAAGGTAAGATAACGGCGTGGATAATTAGCAATCCACTGTTCCACACAAGCACGGATTAAGCGATGACTTTGATTGGGAGTTACTAGAGTACTATTGTCTAGATTCAGTCCCGATAATTCTGGATGACGGTTAGCAATGTAGAGGGCTAAACCATGTAAGGTATAGACTACAAAACTATTTTGTGGGACCTTAAGGGTTTTTAGGTCATCGCGGATTTTAGCTCTAATACTGGCAGCGGCAGAGCGAGTGAAGGTGACTACCAGCAATTGATATCTGCTATGGAGTTGGTAATTTGCGATCGCAATTGCTGCAGCTTTTGCCATGCCAGTAGATTTCCCAGCACCAGGCACAGCAGAAACCGCTAAGGTTCCCCCTTGCCAGTCGGCCATTGGTTGTTGTCCCCTTCTTAAACTATTGCGGAGTCGTTGTAGTTCTTGGGCACGCCAAGGGGAGAGCGGGGTTTGCTGTGAGTCTGACTTGGTATCTGTATCCTCTGACATGTTGAGATTTGCTGGAACTGATGATTTGTTGGTATTGTAATTAGCGCAGGTTGCAAATCGCTATCCCTTTTGGTTAAGGTGTATCATCCTGATTTCAACAATGAAGATTAAAGCAGTTATTTGGCAAGAGGATGGGGTGTGGTGTGGCTCAGTTCCAGCACTACCTGGATGTCATACATGGGGTGAAAGCTACGAACACCTTATAGAAATGCTTGAAGAAGCTGTCCAGGGTTGGATTGAGGTGGCGAGCGAAAGAGAAGAGTTTGAGCCTGATAAGCAGTGAGTTGACCTATATCTATACAGTCTAGGGACAGATTTTCACAGGGCACTGAGATCTTAGAGTAGCTTAATGATTATTCATAAATTGGTAAACTGTACAGTAATTACGCAACAATAATTTAACAATTTCTGCGGTTTTTTTTTAATAAAATATGCCAAAATTACATGGGCAGTGTCAGTTCTGCTCAGCATAGTTTTAGAAAGGTTAACTCTAAAAGACTTCTTTCGCTTTTTTCATTTCACATGTTAAGGAGGAAATTATGAAGCGAGTTGCGATTTTTTTGATGTCTTTGATGGCGGCACTGGTACTCATGGCTACCCCAGCTCATGCGTCGATTCAAGCAGGCATTATTGAGCTGTGTTCACCAGGCCCATTGGTAACCAAAAATAAGGACACAAGCACATTTAAAGAAGTGTTCTTCGCAGAGCCATTTCCGGAAGGCTCAGATGTGATCGTGATTCCAATGGTTCAAACCTTTAATGGAGCAGATACCCCTGGTGTCAGGATCGCAGATGTAACCACGAAGGGCTTTAAGTTCAAAATGAACGAATTAGTTCGTGGTGGTCCAAGGCAGGCTCTGTCAGATGGAGGACATACAAAAGAAACCATAGGTTGGATGGCTGTCGGTTTCTAATCGCTCTTAGGGGTTTTTTCTGACCCCTGTCGCCTGTGCCTCATCCATGGGGCACAGGCGATTTCAGTATTTGGTAGTGAAAGTGTGACAAAGGCTGTTGCTAAAGCCAAGCATTACATAATTTCATGATTTATCGGAGTTGCTGGAAGTAATTGTTAAGCTAGACTCATCTGGCAAGATTATAATCATCAAACTCTATGCACTCTGAAATTGAAGATTTTACTGTTTGCGATGTTTGTGGTATTGATATCGAGCTTATGGGAAAGGAAAAAATCTACTGATAATTCAAAATGTACTTATGGTTAGCTTTCCTAGTTGCGGTACGAGTTAGTTAACATCACTTACTCTTAAAGAGATTGACCGTATTAAGCGCGATCGCAAAACAGTAGCAGTCACAAAATCTGTGAAGCTTGCTAGTTTCTCAGTTCATTATTAACGAGTCCACTACACACAGGGAATTTCAAGATCATGGCAAATGGTAAATCCAAAGTCGCACTGATTACCGGCGCATCATCGGGTATGGGCAAAGAAATGGCCAAATCTCTGCTGAAGGATGGTCTGACCGTGGTAGTGGCGGCACGTAGTGTCGAGAAAATGGCTGACCTGAGAGAGTTGGGTGCTCACCCGCTGCGTATGGACATCACCGATGAGGCAAGTATCCAGGCTGCTGTGAATGAAATTCAAGATACTTATGGCAAGGTCGATGTTCTAGTCAATAATGCTGGCTTTGGATGCTATGGGACAGTGGAGGAAACCTCTATTGATGATGCCCGCTACCAATTCGAGGTCAACATCTTCGGCCTTGCCCGACTGACCCAGTTGTTGTTACCAAAGATGCGAGAAGCTCGCTCCGGCAAGATCATTAATATTAGTTCGATGGGTGGCAAGATGTATACACCCCTGGGAGCTTGGTATCATGCCTCTAAGCACGCCCTCGAAGGTTGGTCAGACTGTCTGAGATTAGAACTGGCTGCCTTTAATATTGATGTTGTGATCATTGAACCTGGTATTATCCGAACCGCATTTGGGAATGTACTTATGGGTCCAATGCTGGAGCGGTCGGGAAATGGCCCCTATGCTAAACTGGCCAACAGTGTTGCCAAGGCCACCGAAAACTCCTACAACAGCGGTAGCGGTTCCTCTCCAAAGGTGATTACCGATATTGTCTCGAAGGCGGTTAAAGCACGCAAACCAAAAACTCGCTATGTTGCCGGTCAATTTGCAGCACCAATGATCTTCATCCGAAAGTGGTTTGGCGATCGCATTTTCGATTGGGTGATCATGAGTAGAGTAAAATAAAGTATGGTTGTTTGCCTTTATCGAAGACTCCATAATCGTTGATGGAATCCTTAGGATAATTCTGTTTGCCTGGTTGAGGTAGGTGTGCTGTACGTCTCAAAAGTAGCCACCTACCCCAATCCAATACCTTTTAGCCTGAGTGTATTAGTTTGATTTCACTGGTTTGGATTCACAACAGTTTTGCCACATTTTGCCTTGCGCTATCTATAGATTGATGCTCGAAGATATTCCGGATTAAGCTCTGATTTACTGCGTTTTTACCCAGCTTGAAAAATTGGTGAAGATTCGCTACTGTAGCGGTAATTCTGTCACACCAGTACCAGGCTAGAGTAAACTTTACTATCACGGTTATTCAGTTGTCAAAAGTCCGAGAGCTTGCCGCCCTTATTTGAGTTTGTTAGCCTAATGTATAACGAAAGATTCCCACACTGTTCAACACAGCGAATAGTGATTGAGCTTTGCTCACGCTACGCGATCGAAGGCAGCAACAATCGTGGCATATTCCTTGCTATGACCTGTGCTTTAGAATTGTTTGGTAAGGTTTTCAAGGTTGGTTCAAGCGTGAAATTATCAAAAAAAACGATATAGCGCTACGCCCTATACAATAGTGTTCAGCAAAATCCGTATAAAGCCAACAGGTATATTTAGTCAGTGAACTTGAAAAACTATCGATTGAAAATCTAAATGAAATCATTCAACCTAACTGAGCTTGCCAATAAATACCAATCGGATAAAGGAACTGAGTATTTCGATAAACATGGCTACACGCTGATATATGAAACGTTGTTTTGGCCCCTCAAATCAAAACCTATCACCTTCTTAGAAATTGGATTATGTATTGGTGGTCCCGAGTTCGGTGATCACTTGTTAAGTCGAATACCCACTGACATGCCATCAATTCGCATGTGGACAGACTATTTTGATAATGGGCATGTTTATGGTTTTGATATTAATGATTTTAGTCATTTAGAATCAGAATTTATAAACTTTAAATTTGTCAAGGGTGATTTAAGTTGCCAAAATGATATTACCAATTTGGTGAAAGTGACAGCTCAGCTTGAAGGCAAGCCAAATTTAGTTGTTTACGATGTGATCTTGGATGACGCATCACACGCTTCTTTTCATCAACAACAAGCTTTTGCTCTGTTATTTCCGTCCTTGAAACAAAATGGTATTTACATTATTGAGGACTTACATTGGCAAAGTCCAAGTTACGAAGATAAACTTCCAGATGTGCCTAAAACTATCGACTTATTGGTGCAATTGGAAAATATTAAGAATGGCTATGGGGTGTTATCAAATAACTATTTATTCCGAAATGAAATTATTAAATTTATTGAAGATATTAAATCAATTGAATTTTATTGTAATCAAAAGCTAGCTATTATTACTAAAACTTAACCAAACAATATAGCAGTCGAAGTAAAGCTTAAGACATCTTCTGCTCCCTGCTCCCTGCTCCCTGCTCCCTGCTCCCTGCTCCCTGCTCCCTGCTCCCTGCTCCCTGCTCCCTGCTCCCTGTTCCCTACTCCCTGCTCCCTACTCGCTGCTCCCTACTCCCTACTCCCAAGAAAACTTTATGTCAGAACATCTAAAAGAGCTGAACTTATAAACA
>NZ_JAAHHS010000494.1 GCF_010692395.1 Moorena sp. SIO3H5 | reverse complement strand
CAGCTACAGGTCGCAAACTGCCATCAAGAGACACTTCTCCGAGAAATAGGTGGTCTCCCAATAACTGAGGATTTAACTGTTCCGATGCCGCTAAAATACCAATACTGATCGGTAAATCAAAACTAGGACCTTCTTTCCGTAAGTCAGCCGGAGCCAGATTAATCACAATTTTGCGCATCGGAAAGGCAAAACCAGCATTTTTCAGTGCTGCTTTCACCCGTTCTCGGGACTCTTGGACAGCAGTATCCGGTAAACCAACCACTACAATTCCCGGTAAGCCACCGGACACATCTACTTCAACCCCTACTTTTACAGCATCAATGCCGATAATTGAACCACTCCAAACCCTAGCCAGCATAGTGTTAGCCTGATACGTGTTTTAGGACAAGGAAAAAAAAATAAGGGGAGAGTGGGAAAACTCCCCATCTCCCCATTACCAGTCTCACTTTTTCCTTCGTTTCTCTTTTTAGGAACCTTCACTTAAGGGCAAGTATAGTGCTTATCGCCTGGAGAGTTTAACCGGAAAATTACATAAATACTGATATCCTTTCCATAAAAGGGATGTAACCTAGTATTTTCGGGGAATCGGTAATCGGTAATCGGTAATCGGTAATCGGTAATCTTACGAGCATTAGCCATTAGCCATTAGCAATTACCAAAAATCCAGGGACTACTTGGGAAGACATTAATCCAACAGCCCCTTAAGGCGTCAAGTAGGAATTGATCTGATTCGCCGTATCTTGCGCCAGGAAAGGAACGCTGGGCGGCTCGAATGCCTTGGGCGAGGACCAGATGCCCGTTGGCGGAAGAAATAGGTACTGTACCTATTAAATAGGTACTGACCAGCTAGTTAGTACCTATTTAAGGGTAATTTCCGTTGGAGAAGCTGTGTGCTCAGGCTTGTGTCCGCACCTTCAAAGCCCCGTGGCAAGCACAACCGTTGCTCATCTAACTCCCCATCTCCCCATCTCCCCACACTTACCATGCTTACCATGCTTACCATACCTCCCTCTCTGTCCCTGTTCCGGTGATCCGCTGCATCTAGCTTTTATCATAGCTATGAGGTACACATTATTTTTTCCCTCTTCCCTCACTTCCCCTCCTGGGAGGGGTTAGGGGTGGGTTCCTCTTCCCTGCTCCCTGCTCCCTGCTCCCTAAAACCCAGAGATTTGTACCTCATGGGTATAATAATTGCTAGATTACAAATATTTTTCTACTAAGGCAAGAATCTTCTGTTCTTGAAACCCATGGGCTAACTCTTTGAGGTTGTTAGCAAAAGTCATGTATTTGTGATCGAGTTCTTCGAGGTATATAGCTCGCTCCCGAATTTTTTTCATACTGCCCAACATCGCCAACTCATAGAGCACTTCCATCTCTTCTAGTGGCGGAATCACTAGTTCAGTTGGTTCCACTGAACCGTTTTCAGAGTTCATCTTTGAAACCTGATCATTCTGTTCGTACACCCACTCCAGATGTAAATACTTTCCTAACAAGGTCAATAACTTTGGTTCATCTACGGGTTTGGACAAAAAGGCATCACAACCGGCAATTTGACTCTTTTTCTGATCCATATCCAGTACGCTAGCAGAGATAGCAATAATTGGCACTTCTCTAATCTTTGGGATTTGGCGAATTTCCTTAATAGCTTCAAACCCACTTTTAACCGGCATAACTAAATCGCTCAAAATCATATCCGGTTGAATTTGCTGAGCCAAGTCCACTTCCTGCTGACCATCTTCACCAGTGACCACCTCAAATCCCAAGGGTGCAAGCATATTTTCAAGAACTAAGCGGTTTTCGAGTTTGTCATCTACCACCAATATGGTACGTTTTTTACCTCGATATCCTATAATTTTATCTGGGATTTCAGCTTGAGTTTCTCCACTGATTGCTGCCAGAGTAAAACTAACTTCAAACCAGAACCTTGACCCTTTCCCCAATTCACTGGTGACCTTGAGCTCACCACCCATCAATTCGACCAATTGCTTAGTGATAGCTAATCCTAACCCTGTGCCCTCAGACCGACGTTGACTATCACCCACTTGTTCAAAAGGTAGGAATATTTTCTCTAACTGTTGGGGAGTCATACCAACCCCAGTGTCAATAATATCAAAACAAATAGTAGAAGTATTAAATTGAGACTCCTTAACCCTCACCCCCAAGGTAACTTGACCTTGCTCGGTAAATTTAATGGCGTTTCCTAACAAGTTTAGTAAGACTTGTCGAAGTCGTTTTTCATCAGCTATAATTCCAATAGGTAAGTTAGCGTCAGGTTGGTATTTGAACAAAATATCTTTCTCCAACGCCCGCATTTTTATCACTCCCACAACACTGTCGAGGAAGTTAGCAAAATGGATATCATCGGAGTGGATTTCCATTTTACGGGCTTCGATTTTGGATAGGTCTAAGATATCGTTGATTAGGGTCAACAAATGAATCCCGCTTTGGTGGATAATTTCTAAACCATCGGTTTGGCGGGAACTGAGATTATGTTCTCGCTTAAGAATTTGAGCATAGCCAAGAATGCCGTTGAGGGGGGTGCGCAATTCATGACTCATATTTGATAGAAATTCGCTTTTAGCCTGGTTGGCAACTTCTGCTTTGTCTTTCGCCTCTGCTAGTTCCGCCGTGCGTGCTTCGACCCGTTGCTCTAAGGTTTCAAAGGATTCTTTCAGTTGCAGTGCCATTTGGTTAAAGGATTCACTCAATTCCCCCACTTCATCGGAGCGCTTAATCGCTACAGTTTTATTCCATTTCCCTTTAGCAATGTCTTTAGCAGCCCTATTGAGATGTAAAATCGGTTTTATTACCCACCGTGCCGTAAAAATGCCGATGATTGTTGCTACAATTAAAGCGTAAATACACAGCAGTATCGAGAGCCTGGTATTGGCGTTAATTTCCGCCATAAAATCCGATTCTGGTATGACCACTACTACTAGCCAATCCAAACCACGCTGCTTATTAAGAGGAGTAACTTGCACAAATTGACGTTCTCCATCAAGCTTAAGATTAAACTGCTGTGCTGCTTCAATTTTGGAAAGATTGCCAAGGTTTTCAAGCAAATACTGTGCTGTAATTTTGGTTAATGGGTTTTGACTATCTGTTGCCTTCAGTCGTTTAGGTTGATTGTCTTGATTGCTGATTACAAATGGTTGTTCAGATGTTGAACTAGCAATTAACTCTCCTGACGGTTCTAAAAGAAAAACTTGACCAGAAGGACTGATGGTGATTCCCCGCAGGAAATCACTAATCAGGCTCAGAATAAGATCAACAACTATAACACCATGAAAATTTCCTGCCTGGTCTTGAACAGGAGCAGATAAAGTGATTCCGAGTTTGCCATCATCAGAAAAGTTGTAAATTTTGCTCCATCTGGGTAATGGTGACTCTACCGCACTGATATACCAAGGTCTTTTTCGCGGATAGAAGGGTTTTGAGACCAACAACTTAGTCCGCTGACCTTGGTCGTCTAAAGCATAGGTATGGCGAATCGGGAAATCGACAAAGTCCTTAACAACAAAGCTTCCATCTGGCTCGCGTCTGGAAAAGGCATATTCTAGCTTTTCTGGATTGCCTACCATATAAATGGAACGAACAGACTTACAGAGTTTTAATTGTTTCCATAAGTGACGTTCCAAGACAGTAAGATTGTTAAAACTTAATTGTTGGAGCTGCCAAGCATTGATATTACTCTGAACAAGAAGAGAAGGGTGATTTAAGTAATGCTTGAGATGCTCTTGGACGCGGTTAGTGATTTCGCTCTGTAACTGGAATGCAAGTTTATTAACCGCTTTTTCGCCATTTCTAAAGGAGAGATATCCTACTAATCCAACCGCTGTAAAGATCTGCAATACAAAAGGAACAATCAGGACAGTTCCTAAGGAAACCTTGGAAACCAAACGGTTGAGGGGTTTGATGGTCATCGTCATGACTTTGAAAAAACAATTTAGGTGCGCTTTCCAATGGCCGGGGAACCCGGCCTTGGGTCGCACCTGCTGTTCAACCTTGAGCTAGATTCCAGCCAAGCTGAAATGATGGTATTGCTAGCAATCGGCTGTTGACGATGAGATCGTGATCAGGATTGCTCTGATCTTAGTTTTCCCCAAAAAAAAGAACTAAACATAGCAAGGAAAGTATAGTTTCGGACATAAATGTTTTAGTTTAAAGAAAACAGGAATCCCCCTTGATATAGCGCTACGCGCAAGCCATAACTTACTTTTGACTTCTGACTTCTAACTTCTGACTTGCGCGTAGCGCTATACCTTGTTCAGAGCTTGGTCAAAGGCCGTCAACAGGGATTCCAAGGAAAAAGTAGACTTAGCATGGATATAACCCCGCTCGGCTAGCCTATCTGCAGCGCTTGGATCACTGAGCAAATTACCAATTACCTTAGCCAGTGCTGCTGAATCTCCTGGGGGTACCAAGTGACCAGTCACGCCATCCTGAATCAATTCCACTGCACCACCAGCCGCAGCAGCAACGACTGGTCGTTTTGCCCACTGACCCTCGACAATCACCCGACCAAAGGGTTCCGGTTCAGTAGAGGTATGGACTACAATATTGCAAGCAGACATCAATGCTGGCACGTCATTGCGAAATCCCAGCATGTGAACACGACCAGCAAGTTCTGGTGCCGCAGCCATGGCTTCGAGCCTTGAGGCGTATTCTGCTTCACCAAATAGGGCTTCACCAACCAACAGGGCGTGTACATTGGGGAGTTCCCGTAAGGCTTCTAGTAAAATATGCTGACCTTTCCAGTAAGATAGCCTACTGAATACACCAACTAGTGGAGCATCACCAATGCCCAGCTGGTCACGGATTTGAGCGGATTGATCCGATGCCAGATTATCGAAAGGGTCTGAACGAATGCCGTTGTAAACCAGTGTGACTAGGTCTTCGCGTCCCCCAGCAGCGATAAAGGCTTCACCAGTAGCACGAGAATTGACCAATACTTGAGATACTCGACGATTAGCTAGGAAAACAGCTATGGCACGATTGACTGAGCTAAAGTGTTGTGCAGTCACAATATCTCGCAGGTGCCAAACCACGGTGGGACCGCCCATCAATGTTGCGATCGCAGCACCAATGAATGCTTTTTGGGAGTTGGCGTGTACTAGCTCAAACA
>NZ_JAAHHS010000493.1 GCF_010692395.1 Moorena sp. SIO3H5 | reverse complement strand
GGGTAAATCACCAACGTCTCAATGTAGTAGTAGTAGATTTACTGCACGATCCTACCCTAAAAACCCCTGCTCCCCAAGTCCCATCGGTAGCTACGGAGTATTCCGAAATCCCTTCTCCCAAAGTAGTATTGGTAATTACCTCTGACACTCGGTCTAAGGAAACCGGTCCAGCAAATTCTCCTATGGGGAAAGACAATAGACCAGGCAAATTTCCTGGTTTTGGCTGGGTTACATCCCCGAGTTCCACATCCTCGTTGGTTAGGTTGCGCAAAGCCAAGTTTTCTGGAGTAATTTCAGTATCATTGTTGGGGGGAAGTGACCAGATAGGAGCCGCAATATTGACTTGGCGAATACCAGTAGAACGAGAGACTACCGGATTATCCACAAAGGTTTCTCCTTGCATCGCTCGTTGAAAGTGAGTGCGATCGCTAAGATTCTTCCCCTCAATAAAACCTGCACGAGTGGTGTAGTAAGAGCCATTTCCCTTAGCCATGACAAACATATGAAAATCGGGCAATCGTTCTTGCTCGAATTGCAGATAGGGTTGGGCAACCTCCCAGTCCAAAGACCGAACTTCCGGAGTATTCGCAATCGTTTCCACCTTCGCCATCAGAGCAGCCAGCCATTCATCAATTTGATGTCCCGCCATCTTGACCTTCAATTCAGCATTATCCTTCAGACTCTCAAGAATCAGACTCCGAACCAGCCAATAACTAGTGAAAGCTGCTGTTCCCACTAACGCAATGGTGCCACTAATTAACAACCGGGGAACAGAACGCCTTGGCTGCCATACCGATTGATAACTATTGTGCTTAAGCCACCACTGGCGTCTAAACCAAGTTCCCATCTCTGTTATGGAAAATCCTTCCTGTTGTTCCTGAGAAACAACAGCCGCTTTGGCCTGGGGTTGGGCTAGGATAGTAGGGTCTGAGCAACTGGTATCTACTTCTGATGCTGAAGGAATACCGCTCAGCTGACAGTACCCGTGTGGGTAAACCTTGAGTGGGGAATTATCCGCAAGTGAGTTTCTCTGGGAACTAGCATTAAAACGATTAAGTCTCACGGTTCCGAAGATAGTCCTTAGGCTGGGTTGCCTACTGGTGGGATAAGATGACAATTGTTTACCTGCCCTTTCTCCCCTGATGCCCTCTGTTCCCTCTCTTGCATCGGAGTACAAATCATCCCTATGTTGGCCAATACCCCAATTACTTCCAGGCTGGGGATTGACCTGGTTAGAGTACCTACCCTGCCTTCTTGGGTAAAGTGCTTCTGGTTGATTGTCTCCCCGCCAATCCAGATAACCTTGTAGCAGTTGCCGCAACAGTTCCATACCATTGATCCAGAGGTTTTCTTCTATCTGGTAATAGGTGAGACCGTACGCTTCCTCAGAACAGAGCCAATTAAGAATTTCTTCAAAGTACTCACGAGCTTGGAAAAACGGCTTGAGCTGAGTATATTCAGATGTTGCCATAATAAAATCGGATGTAGGTTTGATATGATCTCGCCTAATCTCTACCAGAAAAATTATAGTCAGTCCGGGAAAATTTTTTTTAAGTAGTTAGTGGTTAGTAGTTAGAGCAACTCTGGTTCATCACTTACCAAATAGTCCCTGTTTTGGTCATGGGCAATCGGTAATGGTGACTCGTTAACTACCAAGTATCAATCACCAAGTACCAATTACCCAAGAAGAGATATGATAATTACTCAAACCGATTGAGTATAATCAGTAATTTACCCTGAATTATTAATTAAAATTACGACTTGTCAGTAATATTACTGTTGACTTGTGGTTCTGTAATTTGATGAACTTCAAATAGGGTCATACTAACTAATACTAATTTCATTTATTTGAGATACAGATGGTAAACAGGTGTAGGTTAGTCGGTTAGCCGGTGATCGGGTTATCTTCTGAAGCTTCAAATGTGGCCCATGGATAATCAAAACTTTAATTATCACAATAATCATAATTAAATCAAAAAATAAATGGTTTATCCTAAAAAGAAAACTAGTGATATCAAAAATTTTTTTTATCTTTATTTGGTGATATTTATGAGTATGATTTTAATTTTTATAAATAATCATTATAAATTACCATATAAATCAATGAACTATAGGGTAAAATCCTCAGAGTATAGTCTTTTATTTGATGAACCAATTCAGCCAATACCACTAAAATTAGAACTAAACAAAGATAAAATTAAACTGGGCAATAGGATTTTTCATGACCCCCGACTATCACAGGATAACACCATCTCTTGTGCTAGCTGCCACAATCTAAATACCGGTGGTACAGACCAAATGGCGCGTTCAATTGGGATCAAGAATAGGATTGGCTTGATCAATGCACCCACAGTCTTCAACAGTGGATTCAATTTTAAGCAACATTGGGATGGAAGCGTTGACACCTTGGAGGAACAGATTGATAGACCAATCCATACAGAGTATGAAATGGGTTCTAATTGGCAAGAAATTCTCAGTAAGCTCAAGCAATCCCCTGAGTATGTCTCATTATTTAGCCAACTGTATAAAGATGGTATCAACAGCGACAACATCAAGGATGCGATCGCTACTTTTGAAAGATCGCTGTACACTCCCAACTCACGCTTTGACCAATTTCTGCAGGGCAAGAAAAATGCCCTCTCCTCCTCAGAAAAAGAAGGCTATCGTCTATTTAAAGCCTATGGCTGTGTTAGCTGTCATCAAGGAGTCAATGTCGGCAGTAATATGTTCCAGGCTTTTGGTCTGTTTGGGGATTACTTCAAAGATCGCGGTAAGCTTACCAAAGCTGATTTGGGACGCTTTAATGTCACTGGCAATGAACGTGATCGTTATGTATTTAAGGTTCCCAGTTTGCGGAACGTGGCTCTAACATCACCATATTTTCACGACGGTTCAGCTGAAACTCTTGAAGAAGCTGTGAGGATAATGGGCAAATATGAATTGGGACGTCCACTGTCCCCAAACGATATTGGTCTGATTGTCAAGTTCCTCAAAACTCTCACAGGCGAATACCAAGGAAAACCATTGTGAACAAAACTCAATTGCTAAAGCTCCTAAATACCTTAGCTGCTGTTCTTATCTTGGCTTTTTTGGTGAATAAAAGTCTACCAATTAATATTGAAGAACACCAACAGTATCAAAATACTTTAAATCAACAAAAGGAGATAGATGTAATATTAAATCAGGATATTCTAAAATCTCGGTACGATCTCTTAAACTATTACGATCCATTTATCAAGCATATATCTCAACTCAAAGATACCCAAAATAGCCTTAAAATAATCCCGACATTTATTAATCAGGACGGCAATAAAAAAATTAACAATACTTTAAACAAAAGTTCAAAAATTATAAATCAAAAAGAAATTTTAATCGAAAGATTAAAATTTCAGAATTCAATTCTAAAAAACTCCCTGAGTTACTTACCGTTTCTGACTAATGATATCGTAAAAAGTACCTCGGCTAAAAGCGGAAGCTATTATTTAGAAGTTATTCTCGATGAACTGCTGAAAAATATCCTGCTTTACAACCTCAACTCTGATCAGGAATTAGAAGCGCTGATCAAGGACAATATGGATAGGCTGTTGCTGATCAAAGACCAAAATAATTTTGGTAAAGATGAAGAATTTATCGATCTAGCCCTGAGCCATTCCCGAAGAATTATGAGCAATAAACCTCAGGTAGATGAACTGACCCAGCAACTGCTACACCTCCCTACTAAGCAGCTAAACGAAGAACTGGATTACGTCTATAACCTCTACTATAACCAAGCTATTGATAGAGCTAATATTTATCGTTTATATGCCTATAGTTTGTTGTTGATTTTGCTAGCTTGGATTGCCTACTTAATTATCAAAAATTTGGTAAAAGCTAACCGTCGTACCATCAACATTCTCGAAAGTATCACCGATGCCTTTATTGCCCTAAACGACCAGTGGCAGATTACCTATCTTAATCCTCAAGCTTTCCAAATGCTACAGAGTCAACCCGAACAGCTTCTGAATCATAATCTGGAGGAGGTGTTTTCCGGAGTCTTTGGCTCCAAGTTCTACCAGGAGTGTCATCGGGCCGTTGCTGCACAGGTTGTTGTCACCTTTGAAGAATACTATCCACCGACGAAATGTTGGTTTGACGTAAAAGCTTATCCAGGTATTAATGGTCTTTCAGTATTCTTTCATGACATTACTGAGCGTAAACAAGCCTCCCGGGTCTTGCAGCAACTAAATGAGGACTTAGAAGCTAGGGTAGAAGAACGTACTGTCCAACTTGCTGAAAGTATGAAAGAAGCCGAAAAAGCGCGGACTAAGTCTGAAGAAGCTAACAAAGCCAAAAGCCAATTTCTTGCCAATATGAGTCATGAACTACGTACCCCCCTCAATGCGATTCTAGGATTCACACAATTAATGAACCGTGATTCATCGCTGAATCAGGAACATCAGGAATATCTAGCCATCATTAGTCGGAGTGGTCAGCATTTACTGAACTTGATCAACGACATATTAGAAATGTCCAAAATTGAGGCAGGTCAGATAACTCTAAATGAAACTAGCTTTGATCTTTATCGTCTGCTAGATAGTCTCGAAGAGATGTTACGACTGCGAGCCGCATCCAAAGGCTTACAACTTATTTTTTACCGAGAGCCAGAGCTTCCTCGATATGTGAAAACAGATGAGGGAAAATTGCGCCAAGTTTTGATTAATTTACTGGGAAACGCTATCAAATTTACTCAACAAGGCAGTGTCACTTTGCGGGTTGTTCGTAACAAGGAAAAGTTCAAAATTAGCGGGTATGATCAGTTGAATGTTGACAGGTTGAATCTTGACAGGTATGATCAGTTGAATGTTGGCAGGTTGAAGGTTGGCAGGTCTGATCAGTTAAAGGTTGGCAGGTCTGATCAGTTGAAGGTTGACAGGTTGAATGTTGTTGGCAAAGCGTGGCCTACTAACCTTGGCCAAAAGGCCACGCTTCGCGAACGCGAACAACCTGCTAACCTTCCACCTGCTAACCTTCCACCTACTAAGATTCCACCTATTAACCTTCCACCTGCAACCCTTACCGGACAGACAATCACCTTTGAAATAGAAGATACCGGTCCTGGTGTTGACCCAGCTGAGATTGACAGCTTGTT
>NZ_JAAHHS010000492.1 GCF_010692395.1 Moorena sp. SIO3H5 | reverse complement strand
TTCAGTTCTTTGAGGGTGGACACAGGGTTTTTCTTAGCACCAGCTCCTATGCTGGTGCTATTGGTTGAACTTGAGGGTTGGTGGGGAATGGGCAGTGCTGTCATTGCATCAGGTGTTAGGAGCGTTACCAGTTATGCTGCACAAACCATCAGGTTAATCAGGAGTTAGAACAGATGTCTACTCAGGTTTTGTCAAGCAGCTGTTGCTGAAACTGTTGACCTGTGAAGCCTACGATGGCTGACCCTGGATCTTCACGGTAGTTTTGCTTAGGTATTGATTCAACCATGTAGGATAACTAGCGCAACAGTATGGCATCCTACAGTAGCACTGATTGCCATTTTTAGCTATTCCAAAAGTCCCAACCAATTATTCCAACTGACCTGATTTGTCTAATGATAGCCCTAATTACACTCAATGTTATTAAGGGAATCTTCTGAGTGCTGAGGGCTGATGCATTAATTAATAGAACCCCATGATTTGGCATTCCACAAATTTTATATTATTATAGTTTTATCGGAATAGTTAAAAATAATTAACTGATGAACAAGTGTGTTAGTACTACTGAAGCGGCATCTCTGTTAGGAATTTCCTCTAGACGATTGCGACAACTCCTAAGCTCTGGCCGGGTCAGAGGTGCTTATAAAAGCGGTAAATTCTGGATTATTCCCCTGTTTAATAATCTGCCTCAAATTACCAGAGGCAGACGTGGCCCAAAGGGTAAGTGGCGTAAAAATCGTCCTCCGGCTCTAGCTAAGATCAATGTCAACCGCAATCACATTGGCTCGAATATGCACAAAAGTCCCAAAGACCGGAAGCCAGTGATTTCAGTAAAACGAAGCGGCAACAATCTATACGGCAACCAAGTAGAAATCCTCGGTCCTTGTCGGATTGTCTATCAGCCAGATCACCCACTCGATTGTGGCGCTCGTCTGTGGATTGAAACCTTCAGTGATGTTCACTTCATCGGTGGCAGTTTTCCTGCGAATAGCTAATTACCAGTTACCGATTTTTCTCTAATAGGCATTCTGCCGCTTCTAGCATATCTGCAGCAATATCTCTGAGGTCTTGCCGATTCTCTAGATATGTAGATAAGGCATCCATGGGATCAATACTGTTACCTATACCCAGTTCCGGCAAGCGGGGACGAGCTAGCTGGCTGACTAATTCTGGACGAATGGTATAGTGGTGGGCTGGCCTCAAGGATTCATGTATGGCAGTATTGTCAATTAGGTCGAGCTGCTCAGAACGTAGCTTGTAAATCAGCCGGACTATAGCGTCTTTAATAGTTTCGTTACCAATAGCGTTTAGTAAAGTACTTTGGGGATCATCTGCTTCAGCAAGATTAACCTCAATGGTACGGAAAGGTCGTACTGACAAGGGACAAAATTCCCACTGAACATGACCTTTGGACACCTCAATCATGACATAACCTTTGTCTTCCTTCTCTTCACTGAAATCGACCCGTTCAATGCTGCCAGGGTAAATGACTGGCGGGTCATTGGAGTTGTTGAGATTCTGGTGTTGGTGGATGTGTCCTAAAGCTACATAATCAAAGCAGGGTCGAGTCAGCAGCGAGAGCGGAATAGTAAAACCTTTACCAACGGCTAGGAAGCGCTCTGCACCAAATCTAGCTTGGTCTGCCATTAAATGACCTAACAAGACCGTTGGCAGGTTTGGGTCAAGTTTACGAATTTCTGCTTCTAAGATTGGCTCAAGCCGTGAGATCAGGAGTTGGTTAACCTCGGCTAGGGTTAAACCTTCGGTGTCTGGGCGACTAAGAAGAGTGGAGTTGGTTAGCCACGGTAGAGTAATCACCTGTACTAGACCATTGTCGGTTTGAATCTTATGAGTTTCGATGCTATCCCCTACTACAAATCCAGGCACACCTAAGGTACGATAAATACATAAGCTAGCACCTCCCTGTCCTTGGGAGTGTTGGTCGTGATTTCCTACTAATAAAACTGTAGGAATGTTTGCATCTACTAAGCGGCGAAATTGATTGGCAAAGGCTTCTTGAACATAGGGTGGTGGTGTGGCATCGGGAAAGGCATCACCGCCAAAAAGAACTAAATCCACAGGTTCGGTAATGGCTCGGTCAATACATTTAGCTAGGGTATTGACAAAATCTTCTAAACGTGTGTTGATTCCAGTAGCAGGGTTGATTCGTCCATGGGAGAAGCCGCTACCCATGTGGATATCAGATAGGTGAAGAATTTTTATCATTGGCCATGATATATAATTTCGATGTGATAGATGAACATACTCTGTCAGGGAAAGGCAAGAGGCAATAGCCAAAAGGCAATAGGATAAGCCATGTTGCTCAAAGGTTGCTAAAAATGTATGGGTTATTCATCAAGAATTTCAGATAGAGCTTCATGGATGACCTGTTTTTGATCAGAATCGTATCTCCAGCGCTGGAGAAATTCTTGGTAGTGGCCAACTCCGGTAAGGGCGCTTTGCCTTAACTGTTGGGCAATGTCAAACAGGCTTGGCATATTTAGTTGTTTAATGAGATTAGCACTACGCGATCGCACTCGGTCTGATCCTTGAGCCATGTCTTCTTTACCATTGCGACGGTGGTTCAATGCCATTGCCGCTGACATAGCTAAATTTTTGACTAACAGTTCCGCTACGATTTCCGGGGATGACTCTAGGGCTGTGATCACCTCTGGTGAAGGATTGTCGGCTAAGGTGCTGTCACTGGTAAGGTAGGTGACAAAGAAGCCTCTTGCACCATTTTTGGTTTTAACTAAGGATGCGATCGCATCGGTAATTTCTGGCGATTTTAGTTCCCCTGTTGCCATTTTGGTCATTATCGATTCGGTGAATGCGATCGCATCATCAAAGGTTACGGTTTCTAGAATTTCCATGGCAATTCAGAGGCTAGCTCAATCGTGGGTCAGTTTCAATTTGAGCACAATTTTCACAAAACCGCAGATAGAGCGTTTACTATAAATCCTCTAAAGCTATCAGCGGTCAGCGGTCAGTGGTCAGTGGTCAGTGGTCAGCGGTCAGCGGTCAGCGGTCAGCGGTCAGCCTTCAGCTCATTACTGATTACTGATTACTAATTATTCATTACTGATAGCTGATAGCTGATAGCTGATAGCTGAACGCGCACGCGTGCGCGTAGCGCATATGCTGAACGCGCACGCGTGCGCTTAGCGCATATGCTGTTCGCGTAGCGCATATACTTATCAATCGAAATCCTAACTCTTGACAATCGCTCCAAAATCTGCAAGCACACGAGCATGATTCCGCAACAATCCCAACAAATTCAAGCGATTACTGCGAATATTGGGGTCAGGATCCATCACCAATACACTCTGGTCACCATCAAAGAAAGTGCTAACCGTAGGAGCAATCTCTTCTAGTGCTTCCACTAATTTTTGATAATCTCGCTCTTCCTGAGAAGCTTTAATTTTCGGCACTAATTCCACGAGGGCATCATAAAATGCTTGCTCACAAGATTTCTGGAAGTATTCCGGAGTCACTACTGTTGTTGGTTGTAACTGTTTGGTATCTAAATCTCCTTTTTTAGCTAAACGAGCTGAACGGTTGACAGTTTCATAGATTTTATCCAGGGTACCATTATCTCGGATAGACTGAAGAAATAAAGCGCGATCGCGTACATCTAACACATCAATTAATGCCCTGTTTTGATACTCGGTATCATCTTCTACTAACACAGCATTCACTAAATCATAGTCAATTTTGTTTTCTTCTTGGAGCAGAGTGCGAATCCGTTGTAAGAAAAATTCCTGTAATGACTCTATTGGTGAATTCTTGTCTGGATAAGCAGCTACAAAATCTGCAGCAATATCTTGTAGCAACTGTTGGAGATTAATCGGTAAGTTGGCATCCCAGGTAATGTTGATAATCCCATTAGCCGCACGACGTAGAGCAAAGGGGTCAGAAGAGCCTGTGGGTAACATACCTAAACCAAAGATACTGACTAAAGTATCTAGCCTGTCTGCTAATGCTACTACTTGCCCAGTAAGGTTTTTAGGTAAAGAATCCCCTGCACCTTTCGGTAAATAATGCTCAAAAATTGCTGTTGCGACTTGCTCAGATTCCCCACTAGCAACGGCATACTTTTGTCCCATTACCCCTTGTAATTCAGGAAATTCATAGACCATTTGGGTAACCAAGTCTGCTTTACACAGTAAGGCCGCTCTTTGAATCTGAGTAATCCCCTCTGCTGAGATTAGATTAGGAGAGTGTTGACGTAACTGGTCAGTAATTTGACTCGCTATCTTTTCTATTCTACCGACCTTTTGGCGTACTGAACCTAAATCTTCCTGAAAAGTGACTTTTTCCAGTTGGGGTAAATAGCTTTCTAAGGGTGAATCGATATCAGTTTTGTAGAAAAACTGTCCATCGGCTAGCCTTGCTCGGATTACCCGTTCGTTGCCAGTAGCAATAATTTCGGATTTAGCAGGGTCACCGTTACCAATAGTAATAAAATAGGGGATAAGTTCAGTAGCTGATTCGGTTTTGAATACTGGGAAGTAGCGCTGATGAGACACCATCTCTGTGGTGACCACTTCTTGTGGTAAATTCAAGAATTCTGAGGAAAATTTACCCACTACTGCTGTCGGCCATTCCACTAAATTAGTGACTTCTTCCCATAACTCAGGGTATAGAGGAGTATAACCACCTAACTCTTTAGCTGCTGATTCTACTTGTGATTTGATTGTCTCCCGACGTGTTTCAGAGTTGACCTCTACATAAGCATTGCGCAAATAGGACTGATAATCTGTAGCTTGGGGAATCTCTACCGGTTTGGGAGACAAGATCCGATGACCACTGGAAATGCGATCGCTTTTTACAGTCTCGGCATTATTATCTAACTCTACCGGTAGCACTACATCATCTAAAAGTGTTACTAGCCAGCGAATGGGACGGGGAAATTTTAAATCTCCATTCGCCCAGCGCATGAATCGTCTACCTTCCAATCCAAATATCCATTGGGGAATCAGTTCCGTTAAAATTTCCGTAGCGGGGCGACCGGATATCTGTTTCTGAACAAAGACAAATTCTCCTTTCTCCGTATCTCTGAGGAATAGATTATCTACCTCTACCCCCTGTTTACGGGCAAACCCAAGTGCTGCTTTAGTAGGTTCACCATCCTTAAACGCTGCCTTAGCTGGTGGTCCTTTAA
>NZ_JAAHHS010000491.1 GCF_010692395.1 Moorena sp. SIO3H5 | reverse complement strand
CGGAGCAAAGTCGTATTCATTGACATGGGTAGCGTGGGATCCCTGGATAGGGATTTGAGGGTGACTTATAATGAGTATACGAATGCATTGACATATGGAGATTTTAGCAAAGCGTCTAATTACATCATGCGGTTGGCTGTTGAGATTCCCAGAGTTAATGTACCTACAGTCAGGGCAGAGATGTCGCGTGCTATAGAGAGTTGGTCCTCCAAAGCGCAACTTAAAGGGGTAGAGTTTAAAGAAAAGTCTTTTGGTGCGGCAACGGCTGACTTATCTAAAGTGCTGACCAAATATCGTATCCCAAATAATTGGACTTTTCTCAAAATGAGTCGATCTTTTTTAACTCTAGATGGTACACTACAGTACCTATTACCTGAATTTGATTTCTTCAAGACATCTAAAAAATATAATCGCCAGGCAGATAAACGTTCTCTCAAACAAAGTTTAGAACCAAAAAGTATTAGAAGTTCGATTAACCAGTTCTTTGATACTATTAGCGAGTACAATAACCTGGTTTTACCTGAGTTGCGAGCACGAACCATTGCATTTGAGTTAACCAGTAATATTTTTGGACTGTTGCTGGTATTAGGTTTTCAATCTCTCGCCTATTTACTCCTAATAACTGAACCAGTTGCAGTTTATAGTTTCCTTTATCAACATTATTTTAAAGCGATTGAACCTATTCATACTCAACTGGCTGAAGAGTTTTTTAAACAAATTCCCCATCTTCCATATCTGGAATGGATTGGTATTTTTATACTGATTGGCCTCAGTGCTAGAATACTGCTGGCAGGAGCAAAAGTTCTGAAGCGTAAAGACTTTCCTCAGAAAATATAACAGAGTACTCACTCATAAGTGTGGATCGGAAATTCCAGCCTATACAGTCGTTTTTCCTATTTTTTGCATGATCGGTACTGGTTCTCTCAAATGTGAAGGAGAAAGGCGTTGCTGATTCTGGGTATGGCGCACGCCCCCCTAGGGCGTGTTTTAAAACTGGTTATATCCTAAAAGTAGTGTGATCAATGGGTGCATTAGATGAATCGAGGGGACGTGAAGTTTTGAACAGTGGGAGAGGTTAAAACCGTTGACCTGAAGTCTTACTATGAAAAGATGCAGTTTCACTACTCACGTCAGTTGAAGAGCTGATTTGTAAAGAAAATCTAAAGCTAACTCGAAGCCTGGCTGAGTGACTTGTAATCTTAAATAGAAGACGAGTTGAACCCTATATCCATGAGTCGTTTGCCTCAAATCTCCAATCATCACCGCCAACCCTATCCAAGTGATATGAGTGATGTGGAATCGGAAGTGTTGCGACCGCTTATACCGAAGCTGAAGGGATTTGGGCATCTGAGGAGGGTAAAATTGCGCTCCTATCATCAACGGTATCTGCTATGTGCTGCTCCAGTGGATCCCAGTTGAACATGCTGCACCATGACTTTCCACCTCACCCAAGGGTCTATGGTTATTTCCGTAAATGGCAACCGCTTTGGGTATGGGCTGAGAATCCATGGCCAATTGCGTCATCCACTCCGATAACAAATGGGAGGTGAAGAAGACTCCAGTGTGGCGCTCGCGTAGCGTCGGTCTTTGCCCGAATCGCCAATTTTAATGACTCGCCGACTGGCTTGTTGAGGTTTTGTTTACAAATCAGCTTTAATTCTTGATCACTGATGTTTTATGCGATAGAATCAGCTGTAGTACTTAAATCAATCTAGGAACCTAAACGTTATGGCTGATAGTGAGGGAATGAAGAGCGCTGTCATTCTACGCAGTGAAGATTCTTTTGGAGGCACACCTGACGTCTTGTCTGGTTCTTCGGGTAAGAGGAGCAAGAAAAAGAAGAAGAAGAAGCAGGCAGCAGCT
Source organism: Moorena sp. SIO3H5 (assembly GCF_010692395.1). Classification (GTDB taxonomy): domain Bacteria; phylum Cyanobacteriota; class Cyanobacteriia; order Cyanobacteriales; family Coleofasciculaceae; genus Moorena. The sequence goes on along the minus strand of NZ_JAAHHS010000491.1, from coordinate 3,275 downwards.
TTAAAGCCTCTTGAGAAGGCTATATTTAAACAAGCAAAGCGTCTCGATGATGCAAGTAAGATCTATAAGGAGCGCCATGAAAAGTCCAATCGTAAGAAGAAAAATGGTTGGATCAAGGATCTTGGAAAGAACTATTCCAAGAGTATGTCTAAGTTAATGAAATTTTAGTTTGGTTTCTGGTCTGCCCTTAACTTCGATGTAATGGGTCAGTTAATGGCTATGTTGAAGGCAAAAAAGTTTGAGTTCTTCAAAAGTTTTTGGAATGTTCATTACATTACTTTGAAGTTCTTTAGAAGGGCAGAGCTGGGCATGATACAACTTTTGACAAAGCTTGCTAAAATTTAGTTAGGAGAACGTTCATGAGTACACTTCAGAAAGAAAACACTATTATCCTAGACATGGGGTCTGCCAAGAAGGATGATATTAAAGATTTGCAATATGGTGAGGGTAGGCTTTTTAAGAGGATTGCTAGGGCCATTGAAGAGTTGAAGCAGAGTGGTGAAGTTGCCGAAAATGCTCAACCAGTAGTTGTTGTGGTCAAGAAGAAAAACGAGAAAGATTTTTAGTCGATCTTGAGGAGTAATACGAATTTACTTCATGGGCTTCGTAGATTTGTGTTTCAGGGTTACACTGAGTTGCTAACTCAAGTCCGCTTGACTTTCACCCAAGATCGAGTCCGCCTTTGGCCAAGCTATTGTTATTGGCTACTTCAATGAATCTGCATCCCGGGCTTTATGCCCAATCTAACCAGGTTAATTGAAGATATATAGGAACCTCTACTTCTTGTACTGGTCATGTTCAAGTAGATTCGTGAACTCCCCCAACATAATTCGTTTAAGTTGGGGTTTATAGCTTGGCCTTTCGCCAAGCTACGGGAACACGGAAGAATGCCGAAGGTGCGCTTGACCCGTAATTAAATTACGGGTCAAGCGCACCTCAACTTATACCAAATCCGGTTGCCATACCCCCTTAATAAATCAAAGAAACTCTAGCCAATTGTAATCGAAATAACTTAATAAGTTAGCGTGGATAGCATTGATGGAGATTAACTGTTGTTTTTTTACTTTTTTACAGTCAACTTTTAATTGGGTTTTTAATTGATAACCAAAACCCTTTAGCATTTGTTATTTATCCGTTTTTAAACTCAATATTAAAACTTGATTATAGTGTGAATTGAGTTTTCTGGATAGGATAATATTCGAGGCTTTTTGTCAAGTACATTTTCTACTAAATTAGATGAGCTCACCCTGTATCCCTATCGAGAAGCTACCGATATAATTGACTAATTGGAGTCCACAGCCTGGAACCTGGACATTTCTAGATATCGACTCTTGAGGAAGATTTTAATGCAGGATGTAGCTGTCATCTTTGATATGGATGGTTTGCTAATTGATAGCGAACCGTTTTGGTCTCAAGTAGAAATAAAAATATTCAATGACCTTGGCATTCCCCTCAACGAGAGTATGACTTCTCAAACCACGGGTTTGCGAAACGATGAGGTAGTTAAGTATTGGTATGCTCGATTTCCTTGGACTGGTATTAGCCAAGCTGAGGTATGTCGAACAATGATCACTAGGATGAGTGACCTATTGATGACGATGGGACAACCGATGCCAGGTGCAATTGAAGCTGTAAACTTGTGTCGGCAATTAAACTTACCCCTAGCCCTAGCCACGTCATCTCCCATGAGTCTAATTGATACAGTACTCAAACGGCTCGATTTAAAGGATGCCTTTGATGTGATCACATCAGCAGAAGCGGAGGAATTTGGTAAACCCCATCCAGCAGTATATCTCAGGGCTAGCCGTCGTCTGGGTATAGAACCAACAAAGTGTGTGGCCTTAGAGGATTCGGTTCGTGGCGTGATTAGTGCCAAAGCTGCGAGCATGGGATGTATTGCGGTTCCAGCACCAGAAAATCTAGAGGATCAACGGTTTGCGATCGCAGATGTCACCCTTGAATCACTAGAACAAATCACTGAGCCTTGGCTTAAGAAGTTTTTAGCTCATCATAGCTAGGCGCTTACCTTACCTAAAAATGTAAATAAACTAGCAGATGACAGGGGAGACCCCTGTCCTAAAGGTGTTGATCCAAATGCTTCACTCTACCGAATCTGGTAAACTATAAGGCCATCAGTAACTACCCAAGTAATTTGGGCTCATTTCCCATTCCCTTGTCTACCATTAAAGTGGCAACTAATTAAAAAATCCCCAAATAGTCCACTGTTAATGGCACTACAGCGATGAGCAACACCATCCAATGCACCTTAACTGGAAACATCGAGTCAGTAGCTCAGGTAAACTATCTCCTCAGTCAGGATGGCCTTCGATTCAAAATCAAAACCTTGCCCACTGATGATATTCCTACTGGAATCCATTCCTGGCAAGTCGCGCCTAATACTAGCTCAGATGGTGTAATAGGCTCTCTCTACCTAGAAGCCATGACTGATAAAGTCCAGGAAGAGCAATGGTTAATCGCTGGCAGAGTAGTGCAGTTAGGAAAACGAGGACAGTTTGTACAACTAAAAGTTTCCAGACCAGGACATAAAACCCTGAAGATCAGTGTCTTGGGCTCTAGCAAGCACATGAAAATTGGGGAACTGTGGGAAGTAGTTGCTAAGCGCCAACGAGATACCCTGATTTTACATCGAGCTTTACCCCAAGTAGAGCACAATTCCAATAGCCGCCCAGCTTCGAAGAAAAACCGCAGCCACAAGCCGGTCGAGTCTAGGAAGTATAAACATGAGTCAACATTTCAACAAACCCAAACAACCTTGTTACAGCAGGCTCTGACCAGGCTATCAGATGACCATTATCCCTCCAAATCCACACTAGCTGCTCCCCCGACGGAAACCATTGATAGAGTCTTAGCCACGTTGAAACAGAAAACCGATGTCAACGATTGGCAATTAGACTTGCCTAAACAGCGAAGTCGAACAAGATGGGAATGGGAAGCGTTCTCCCCTTCAACCCAGCAACAAGCACGAGTGAGTTTGAAGGGAAACTATATCCACGTATATTATTACCAGTTTCCGGATATCCCATCTCTAAGTGTTGATTCTCAATCCTATGATCGTTTAATTGTTACTCCTTTAGGAGCAGCTAGAAGCATTGGTGCCAGTTGTTTCAAAATTCTGATTGGTCCGTATGAAGTAGTCTTAGACTGTGGCACTCGACCCAAAGGCTACGACCCTTTGCCCGCCTTGGACTATCTGGATAATCCTCACCTGCTCCTGATCTCCCATAGCCATCAAGACCATCTTGGTGCTGTCCCGG
>NZ_JAAHHS010000490.1 GCF_010692395.1 Moorena sp. SIO3H5 | reverse complement strand
AGGTATTGAGCTATCCCCTAATACTTTCCTTTGCTTCCCCAGCCCAACTTGGAACCATCTTGTCTTTTGGTGGTGTGGGTATGGTGACCGGTAGCCTGTTGATGAGTACTTGGGGAGGTGGGCGAAAAAAGTATATCAATATATTATTCGGCTTTATGCTGCTGGAGGGATTGTCGATGATGGCGGCAGGACTTTATCATTCAGTTTTTCTGTTTGCGATCGCAGCTTTTCTATTTTTTCTGGGACTCCCTTTTATCAACAGTTCTGCTCAAGTGATTTTTCAAAGGAAAGTTGCAATCGATGTGCAGGGAAGAGTCTTCTCCCTTAATAGTGCTATCTGTGGCTCCTCTTTGCCCCTAGCTTATCTGGTTGCAGGTCCGCTGGCTGATCGAATATTTGAACCTTTAATGAAGGTTAATGGTCCACTGGCCGGAACCATTGGACAACTGATCGGCACCGGACCTGGTCGAGGTATTAGTCTGATGTTTATTGTCTTGGGGGCATTAACTATATTAGTAACTATTATTGCTTATCAATATGCTCCCTTAAGGTTAGTAGAAGATAAATTACCCGATGCCATTATTGATCCCATTGATCGAGATAATATTTAAAAAAATTAGTGGAGTATTTTCTGGTAAAACCCATATCAATTATATAAGTCTTAGTTTAAATAAAATTAAACGTATCTTCTAAAGACATACCAAAAAATACGCGATAGTTTAGCTTTTATAAAGCACCAATTATTCTACAGCTTGGTTCTTTTTTTTTAGGCATAATTTTTAACAATCAACAGTTCTGGTCGAACCACGTAATAATACAAGTAAGTTAAGCTACTGGTAGACTGACCTAATGTTAAGAAAACCTAAAAAAATATCAACGATACTATGGGTTGTGGTAATAATATTCCTGAGTAGCCTCACCACTACCTGTGGCTTTTTACCAGCCATCACAGCAGAGCAACGCACCTTCATCAACCTTTCCCTGGACTTCTTAGGGGAGTATCAACTCCCCCAAACGCAGTTCAAAAATACAGTAGTCGGAGGATTGTCAGGATTGGCCTATGATCGGGAACGCGATCGCTTTTTAGCCGTTTCTGATGATCGTTCCCGATTAGCTCCAGCTCGATTCTACACCTTAAAACTAACCTTCAATCCCACCGATACAGGAAACATAGGGATTGAAAACGTAGAAGTGGAAGATGTCACTTTCCTCAAAGATAAAAATGGTGAGACCTTTGTAAGGGGTACCCTGGATCCAGAAGGGATTGCTTGGTCTGGAAAAGATTCTGTATTTATCTCTAGTGAAGGGGCTACTAATCAAGGCATTGCTCCATTCATTCGGCAGTTTGATATAGCAACAGGACAACAGTTGCAAAATTTAAAAATTCCTCAGCGTTATCTACCGAATGACACTGATCTAGAAACAGTCAGTAATGGTATCCAGGATAACTTAGGCTTTGAGGCATTAACCTTAGAACCAATCAGCCTAGCTGCAGCAAGTGGGCAAGAGTCATTTCGCTTATTTAGTGCCACTGAGTACTCCCTACACCAAGACCAGCCAGAAGCAGAGACCGAACAAGCAGCGGGAATTCGTTGGTTGCACTATTTGATTGGAGACGTTACTCCTCCAATGCTCGTTAGTGAACATCTTTACTTACTCGACGAAGACCCCCCTAACACCATTGCTCACGGTTTGACTGAGTTATTAGCAGTGGATACCGCAGGACATTTTCTGAGTTTGGAGCGTACCTATGGTTTATTTGGATTCAGTGCAAAACTTTATCAAGTGGTGATGGGTGGAGCAACCGATACCACCAAGATTGCTAGTCTCAAGGGTAATATTTCTAAGATTAAGCCACTGAAAAAAAAGTTGTTGTTGGATTTGAGTGAATTGGGGATTTACTTAGATAATTTAGAGGGAATGACCCTTGGTCCGCGCTTGAGTGATGGCACTCAGAGTTTAATTTTGGTGAGTGATAATAATTTTAGTGAGGCTCAGGTAACACAGTTTCTGTTGTTTAGGATTAAAGGCTTGACATAGCCCAAAGAAACCAGAGAGATTCCCAAGCTCTAGCCGGTAAGCTATGGGCGCTTCTCAACTAAAGGTTTTAGGAATTGGTCTTTAAGCATATGCGCTACGCGCAGGCTACGCCAACAGCCGAAGGCCTTTGGCCACGCTACGCGAACAGCTGTCAGCCGTGAGCTAAAAGCTCACCCGTGCGCGTTCAGCTTAAGATAAACCTTGAACGGGAGAATTTAATAGTTCGAGATTTTGTAAACATATGCGCTACGCGCACGCTACGCGAACAGCCGTGAGCTAAAGGCTCACGCGTGCGCGTTCAGCTTATTTTATTCAAAAGCCAAGTAGCGTGCGCGTAGCCGATCAGCTGAAAGCTGATAGCTGATAGCTGAATACTTACATTGGTCTTGATGCATAACCCAAACCATAAGGGACTGCATCAAGACAATGTATTGTAAAGATACCAACTGCATCAAACACTACTTCATCCGAAGTTCCCGCTATTCTAAGTTCAACACTTCTGGTAATGACTCATTCTACGGATATCGCTACTTTAGCTCGCTGGATGGCAGCTGATTTTAGTAACCAACAGCAGGCGTTTGATAATCCACCATTGTATGCTCACATCCGCGTCTGCATGCGTCCTCTACCTTGGTCAGTGCTAGATGGATGTAGCTTGTTTCTTGAGCAAGCTTATGACTATATGCTCAACACCCCCTACCGAGTGCGGGTACTAAAGATTGTTGAGCTAGACGGGCAAATCAAAATCGAAAATTACAAGGTTCAGGATGAAAAACTATTATACGGAGCTTCCCGTGATTTAGAACGTCTAAAATCCCTGAGTGCCCAACAGTTAGAGAAGCTTCCTGGTTGCACGTTCAATGTTACCTGGACTGGTCACAGCTTCAAAGCCGAAGTAGAACCAGGTAAAGCTTGCTTGGTAGTGCGCAATAGTAAAGAAACCTATCTCGATAGTAGCTTTGAAGTAATGGAAGAAAAATTGATTAGTCTTGATAGGGGACGTGACCCTCAAACCGATGAACTAGTTTGGGGTTCGATTGCTGGAGCATTTCACTTTGCACCCAGGACTAGCTTCGCGTCAGAAGTGCTGATCCCAACCCCAGAATTTACTGAACTATAGAATTAACTCTTACCGTGGCGGTTTGACTTCAAAAAAGTTCGATACAAACAACTATTATAGCGAAACCGATTAGGTTATAGTCAAGGGCTTCGTGGAATCCATAAACACCATGGCCAATGGTCTAATACCTAGAATACTATTGATGTTCAATAAGTGCCCCAAAGCTGATACATTTAGCGAGTAAGGTTACGCAAGTTGGATCAAGGAACTATAAACTACTAATAACTAATGGCGAATGACTAATGACTAATAAGTAATTATTATGCGAATTGCTTTTTTTACTGAAACATTTCTACCCAAAGTTGATGGCATCGTGACCCGGTTGCGCCATACGGTGGAACATTTGCAGCGTAACGGTGACCAAGTGCTAGTTATATGCCCAGAAGGGGGACTCAAAGCCTACAAAGGAGCCAAAATTTACGGTGTTTCTGGCTTTCCCCTACCCTTGTATCCCGAATTAAAGCTAGCCCTGCCACGACCCTCGATTGGTGGGGTATTAGAAGAGTTTCAACCAGATTTGATCCATGTTGTCAACCCAGCAGTATTAGGGTTGGGAGGTCTGTATTATGCCAAGGTGATGAATATTCCCTTGGTTGCCTCCTACCACACCCATTTACCTCAGTACCTCCAGCATTACGGATTGGGTATGCTCGAAGGAGTGATGTGGGAGTTAATTAAAGTTAGTCACAATCAAGCTGAGCTGAATTTGTGTACCTCTAATGCTATGGTACAGGAATTAAGAGACCATGGTGTTGAGCGAGTAGACTTGTGGCAGCGAGGTGTGGATACGGAAACGTTCCAACCAGAGTTAGCTTCAGATGAAATGCGATCGCATCTTTCCCAAGGAAATCCAGACAGCCCCATACTCCTTTATGTAGGCCGTCTTTCTGCTGAAAAAGAAATTGAGCGGATCAAGCTAGTGCTAGAAGCAATTCCCAACGCTTGCCTAGCATTAGTAGGAGATGGACCCCACCGTAAGGAACTAGAAGCACACTTTGCTGGCACCCCGACTCATTTCGTGGGTTACCTTAAGGGTACAACCCTCGGCTCTGCCTTTGCCTCTGCTGATGCATTTATCTTTCCTTCTAGGACAGAAACCTTAGGACTAGTCTTACTAGAAGCGATGGCAGCAGGTTGTCCTGTGGTAGCAGCCAACTCTGGAGGAATTCCGGATATTGTCACAGATGGGATGAATGGGTATTTATACGATCCAGCAGATGAGCAAGGAGCGATCGCAGCAACAGTGCGTCTCTTAGCACAACAGCAGGAACGGGAAACTCTCCGCCGCAATGCTAGAGCAGAAGCTGAACGCTGGAGTTGGTCAGCTGCTACACGCCAATTGCAAAATTATTACCAGGCAATCGTGTTTTCCGAATCCATGTCTTCCGCTGCCTAAGCATCCCGCAGGTCTGACCCACAATTAACCCCACAATTAACGATATTAGGTGTTAGGTTTGGAGTTTTCGTAACCTAAGGCCTAATTAACTTTGCCTAATTCAAAGGTGTAAGCTAGGGTGATTGGGAGCTTGAAAGGTAAGCGTTTCAGGGTCTAAGCGTTCTTAATCCGGTTGAGCTTACTGACTTTTTTATAAAGTCTTATCGAAAACTTAACTATTGTAATTGTATAATCCTTAACAGTTTTAGGGAAATATATCCACTATGGAAGTACCCCTTAGGGTACTGATTTTTACTGTAGAGATATGTCAAACTTATAATCAGGATAGATATATCCTCAGATCTACTTATAACCAGGGTGTTAATTAATGTTTTTGAAGTCAAAGACGATAATAGAAGACTTATCAACGCAGCAATTCTTATCTGCCCAGTTGACTTGCCCTCACGCGCCTCCAAAGGCAGGAGCAGACGAAGTATGACAAGACCAAACACCAGTAGTGTTACTGCTACATTATCTCAGTTAACTCAACCCTCACAAACCAGCCATCTGATTGACCTCATCAAAACCCTATCCATTCCTCAATTTAGCTGCTGGTTAGATTTCTTTGCTGCTGATTTCCAACAG
>NZ_JAAHHS010000049.1 GCF_010692395.1 Moorena sp. SIO3H5 | reverse complement strand
AAGAGGAACCCACCCCTAACCCCTCCCAGGAGGGGAAGGCAAGAGGCAAGAGGAATCCCCCCTAACCCCCCGCGCGTAAGGGGGGCGGGCAAGAGGTAAAAAATCCTGTGTACCTCATTAGGATATAAAGCGCTATAGTCTATTAATGATTAGTCATTAGTCTTTGGTCTTTGGTCTTTGGTCTTTGGTCTTTGGTCTTTGGGAATTAGTTATTGCTAAAGACCAGAAAACTTCTTGTTGACGACAATGGACGCATAACTGGACTAATAACTAATGACTATCTAGCCAGGAAACTCTTGTTCAAGAAATCCATACTAGTATAGCAGTATCGTCATCCAGTAAGTGGGACGGTAAAATAAACGTAATAGTTTGGTTGTTGACTGTTCACAGTCTATAGGGTTTTCATTTGAGATGTGAAACTAGGATTGATTGAAAAAGGGTACAGGAATCCCTCCTAACCTTAATAAGGGGGGTAGGTAACAGTAGGAAAGAGCTCCAAGTATTTTTTGCTTTTATGACAAATCAGCATTGGGTTTCATGATTTATTTGGAAATACTATATGACCTTTACTATCAGCAGTGAACAGTCAAGGATTAACAAAAAACCTAGTCATTTTGAGCCAAACGGTAAGCCTTTAGGGATCAGCTCCGAAGGTGTAAGCTAAAGCATCGACGAAAACTTAGGTATTTGGGTCTGGATGTGAGTACATGATGCTAGTACATAAGTATTCGGGCGAGAATGTTCTTTCTTAAAGGTTGATTGATTCAAGATTACTTGTAGCTAAGGGCTGATTAGGAATGGCTGAATTCTGAACGCGCACGCGTGCGCGAATGGGCATATGCTGAATGCTGACAGGGTATTAATTTGCTTATTAATTGACTGGTGCAGTTGGTTAAAATTCGGGTGTTAGGGTAAGAGGGAGGGGGAAAACTAAAAATTACCCTCTATCTTGACTAGTTAAATTTAAATTTTTCGCCATTTTGGAATGAATTTGTTTGATCACAATCGCTATAATTTCACCACTTCCTACTGCTAGATTGTTGAAATTTGTGCTACACTCTTACCCGATGTATTTGAACCTAGACGCAGCAATTAATAGGGATCCTCTGATTGTATGTCCCGAAACTCTAGTAACAGAGGCAATTGCCCACATGATCCAGTTGGACTCTAGTTACGTACTTGTCCAGTCCCAACTGTCATTAGTAGGCATTTTTACTGAGCGAGATTTGCTGAAGGTCATAGTCGAAGGGATTGGGCTTTCTGGACTAGCGATCGCTGACGTGATGACCACAGAGTTAATTACACTACCAGCCACTGAAGTCAAGAATGTGGAGAATATAGTCAAGTTACTGTCTCGATTGCGGCAACATCGGATTCGTCATCTACCAGTTGTAGAGAATAGTGGACGACCGACAGGTATCATTACACAAAATAGTTTGCTGCAAGTGCTACAACCAACAACAATGTTGGCTACGAATGAACAGCTGCTAGACGGAGTTAATCAGCCCACTGCTCAACTACAAGCCACAAATCAGGAACTAGAAGCATTTGCCTATTCAGTATCCCACGAGTTAAGCGCTCCACTACGAAGGATTAAGAGTTTTATTACGGTTCTATCAAAGGACTATCATCACCAGTTGGATCTTAAAGCACAACACTATCTCCAACGTATATCTGCTAACAGTCAGCATATGTGGAAACTCATTGACGATTTGCTAGAGCTTTCGAGAGTTAGCGGTGACCCGATGCACTACCAGCAGGTTGATTTGAGCAAGATGGTTGCCGAAATTAGCTTAGAACTTACACAAACCCAACCTGAACGGAGCTTGGAATGGGTCATTGCCAAAGGAATTCATGCCTATGGAGATAGTAGGTTGCTCCGGATTGTTTTACAGAATCTACTCCACAACGCCTGGAAATACACATCCCATCATCCCCAAGCCAGGATTGAATTTGGAGTTTGCCCATTGTCCGCTCCTCAGACAGAGGAGCAAGAGCAAACCAGTGATCAAGCGATCGCCTATTTTGTCCGGGATGATGGAGCTGGCTTTGATATGGCTGATGCTGAAAGATTATTTATCCGTTTTGTACGCTTGCACACCGAAGCTGAGTTTCCTGGCAATGGCATTGGACTGGCTACTGTAAAGCTTATTATTGACCGACATGGTGGCAAAGTTTGGGCTCAAAGTGCAATTGAACAAGGAGCAATGTTTTATTTTACCCTTCCACCCTTCACAAATTATTCGCTATAATAACACCATTGCTTCGTCTCCTCTACACCTGAAAACTATTGCAATCACTACTGATATAATGATTAGCAATAGTTAAATTACAATCGATTAACTGTGTGCAAACATAAAAATGGCAAAATGGCAGCCATGTGTTTCATTTTTATGATAATACATGCTTTAAGATGGCTAACGTTAATTATGGCTATAGGCAATTTAAGCTGTTAGGAATTAAATTTATAGAAATTGCAGCTTGTTTACCCCCATGCTTGGTGCGGAGCGTGAAAACAAGTTAGGGGATGCACACCCCTGGTCTACTTTCTTTGTGATTAGGAGGTGATACAACTAGTGCAATACGGGACAAAGAAGATATTATTGTCTGGGAACATACCAGATGAAACTAATTACCTCCTTGTTTTCTGGTGTGAACAAGCCAACAACCTGTACAACTAGGCTTTGTAGGCAGTAATACAGACTTATTTTTAAAACTGTGAGTATTACACTTACTTTGATGCTTATGAGATGTACCGAGTTGGTCGAAAAAATAAGAGTATTAAGGTTATCTATGGTCAACTTTGCAAATATTTCAAGGATAATCCACACTACAAACCACCCTTGTGTTTAGGAAGGTCAACAGGGACTAAAGTCGGTACTAAAAGCCTGCTTTTATTGTAACCAATTAGAATCCCCTGTGCTTGACGCGGAGGATAGTTAAATTGTTTTAACTAGTTCTAGTCTAAGTTCGTGGTCTTTGGAGACTTGAAGAGAAGCCATTTATCGGTTGGGATTCAACCTAAAATTACCTGAAATAACCAACTATCATCAGAGTCAGGAGCTTCCAGTCAGGAGCTTCCAGTCAGAATCATTGATTTTGCAGGAATTTTTCAAATAAATTGGCTTGGGAATGTACTAATTGTTCTTGAACCTCTCACTAACCTTGCTGAATTATTGTCCTGATTTCTGAATAATGTATCATGTTTAACCATAAAAAATGGCCCATTGAGTACATCAAAATTAGGTAAATTTAAGCTGTTTTTATGTATATTATGAAATTAATTATATTCTCCAAAAAACTTGATTATTAAGAAAAAAATAGTAATAATTACATAGGATAAATCTATGAATCAACCACTGCGAGTTTTGATTGTCGAAGACTCAGAAGATGATGCTGAGTTACTGGTTTTTGAACTACAAAATGGTGGCTACGAAGCAATTTATGAAAGAGTGGAAGCAGCAGGAGCAATGAACGAAGCCCTAGATAAGAAAGGGTGGGATATTGTGATTGCCGATTACTTCATGCCTAAATTTAGCGCCATTAGTGCCTTACTCCTCTTACAACAAAAAGGGTTAGACTTACCGTTTATTATCGTCTCCGGCTCGATTAAGGAAAATATGGCAATCGCTGCTATGAAAGCGGGAGCCCATGACTATTTACTTAAACACCAGTTAGCACGATTAGTTCCGGCGGTGGAGCGGGAGTTAAGAGAAGCAAAGGTGCGCAAAAATTACCGGAAGGCAATCAAGAGGTTACAAGACCTGACGTTTTATGACGAATTAACCGGTTTGCCTAATCGGACATTGTTTTTATACTACCTGCGCCAGTGGTTTAAGCCAGTACAGCCAACTCACAATCGCAAATGTCTACCGATGGCATACCCGATTCTACCAACTCTTTGCTGGGATGAACCCATGGTTGGAAACACTCAGAAGGATAATGTATTTGCTGTGCTATCTCTGACTCTAAGTCGCTACCGAATTATCCAATACAGTCTAGGTGATCTACTCAGTGAACAACTCCTAGTTGCTACTGCTCAACGCTTACAGGAATGCATCGGTGATCAGGATATAGTGGCACGGATGGGAGAGAATAAATTTGCGATTTTGCTCTCGAATATCCAAGACTTACATCAAGTGGAAGAGAAGGCTGAGCGTATCCATCAAAAGATTTCCATCCCATTTGAACTCAATGGGCGAGTCGTGTCTTCTAATTGCTACATTGGTATTGTCCTGAGTACCATGGGTTATAAGCAACCGAAAGATTTGCTGCGAGCTGCAGATACGGCGATGTATTATGCCAAATTAGAAGGTATTGGCTCCTCAGAAGTTTTTGATCCTAGTATGCAACAGAGAGCTATTGAGCGACTACAGTTAGAAACCGACTTACAACAGGCAATTAAATACGAAACATTGCATCTGAATTATCAACCAATTGTGTCCCTGACAACGGGCAAAACTATTGGTTTTGAAGCCTTGGCCAGGTGGCAGCACCGCACTCGCATCAAGGTTAGTCCTAGTGAGTTTATTCCGGTAGCAGAAGAAACAGGACTAATTATCCCCCTTGGTGAATGGATTTTACGGGAAGCCTGCAAACAGTTAAGCCTCTGGCAAGACCAGTTTCCTGATTATTCTTCTTTGAGTATCAGTGTAAATCTCTCTGGTATTCAACTCAACCAACCCCAGCTGATTGACCAGATTGACCAAATTTGCACCACGTTAGAATTGAGTGGGGCGAACTTGAAGCTGGAAATTACTGAGAGTGTGTTGGTGGATAATGCCTCAGTTGCTACCACTTTTTTTAAAAAACTCAAAGACAGAAATATACAGTTGTGTATCGATGATTTTTGCACCGGATACTCATCGTTTTCCTATCTAAATAATTTTCCGATTGATATCATAAAAATTGATCGTTCTTTTATTGAAAAAGGATTTCCAGACGGCAAAAATTTTGATACGGTAGAGGCGATAATTAATTTAGCTAAAAAGCGTGAAATTCAGGTAATTGCTGAGGGCATAGAAACCCAAGAACAAAAGGATATTTTGAAAGATTTAGGATGTGAATATGGACAAGGATTCTTGTTTGATGAAGCCCTTACTCCGGAAATGGTGACCAATTTGATGTTAACCAAGCCAGATAGGTTTTGGTAATCGCTATAGTAGGAATTAAGACAAGCAAAAGGGTATCCCCCCTTATCTCTGGGAAGATTAGGGGGCAAGCTTGCATGTAAAAGAGGCCAAACATGAAACCTGACTTGGAAAACAGATCCTACACTGCAAGAGCTGAACATAGACTAGGTGATTCAGTCTTGAGTACTTCTTACGACTTAGGAAAATGCGCGTTGCTCAATCAAGTAATGAATAGGAGTAGAGTGGGCATCCTGCCCGCGCTAAATAAGGAGGAAACTGGCAAGATGCCAGTTCTACGCAAGATGCCAGTTCTACGCAAGATGCCAGTTCTACGCAAGATGCCAGTTCTACGCAAGATGCCAGTTCTACGCAAGATGCCAGTTCCACAAAGATGCCCATTCTACAAAACTCTTAAAATCATTCCATTATTCAGCAACGCCGGAAAATGCACTCAAGACAATGCACTTAGGACTGAGCACTTGAGTTTGCTTAAACGTTTACTAATTGCCACAACGGTGCTGTTGGCTGTTGTCCCTATAACGACTAGTTGCAGTCTACTGGAAGGTCAGCCTCGGTCAAACTCTACCTTGGTCTACAAAGGACCAGTTACCCAGGAGGTGAAAGCTGGTTCATTGATACCAGGGACTGATATTCGCTACATCAGTAGGACGGGGGATAAAACTGCTGAAGTGTTGATTAATGGACAGCGTGCATTCAAGCGCAGTGGTGACTCTCTAGACTGGACTGGAAGTCCCCTGAGGGGAGTCGAAATGCGCCTCAATCAACGGGTATTAGTTTATAGTGAGGAACGCCTACAAGCTGGTGGTACTGTTCGTCTAACGGTAGATGGGGTATCGTCTAAACCGGGTTTAGTACCGCAGGTAGCGGACAAAACCAACCCCAGTATAGTGGTTTACAAGGTTCCAGTGTTATACCGAGTCAAGCAGGGAGAAAGAATTCCTGGTACGACTTTGAGTTATACGGGCAAAACTGAAAAAGGTGCGCAGTTGGGTGGATTACCAGCCGGAGAGTCTCCTTACCGCCAAGGAGGTGACTCGATTAGTTGGCGAGGGCAATTACGCCCTAGAGTTTATCTCGATTTAGTAGTGCGTACTGCTTTCTATAACGAAGACCGTCTGAATGTGACTGGCTTAGCAACAGTTATCCTAGCGATCGGTGGTTGACGGTGGTTAGCCTTTGGCCTACCTTTTTGGAGTTTGGATGTTACAGTTGACACTTGAGATGGCTACTTGAATGGCGGGAAGACCCTACATTGGTCGATGGATAAATCTAATGCGATCGCAACTGAAAATCAGCATGCCCTGAAAAAACTGGCGTCGGCAGTAGAAGGGTCTCAGGGACAGTTCAAGCTGATTTTAGGCCGCTGTAATTATATCAGGGTGCGTTTCCGTTTGGTAGCGCAATTACCAACACTCTGCTCGGTTGACATTAATACCCTCACCCTTAAGCCATCGGACAACGTGCTCTATGACACCATTCGGTCAATAGTGGGAGAAGAACGCCCTAGTGCTGTGATGGTGTTGGGCTTAGAATCGGTGCAGAATCTAGCACAGATGCTGAGTGTTACTAATCAAGTGCTCGAAGAGTTTCAGAAAAATCTTCCTTTCCCCTTAGTGTTATGGATTACAGATGACGTTCAGCAGCAACTAACCCAGTTTGCTCCAGATTTCGAGAGTTTGGGGACACAGATAGAATTTGCGAACGCAACAGAAACCTTAATTACTGAACTCCAAGAGACTACCGATGCTATATTTGACTATATTTTAAAATCGAATAGTGTAGCATACTTTGTCCCTACTGATATAGGTATTCTACGTCACCGGGAAATTGATGCTGCTCTGAAGGATTTACAGCATCGGGGTGAAACCCTCGAACCTGCTCTCAAAGCTAGTATAGAATTCCTTCGTGGTCAACAGGCTTATGCTAATTATCAGTTGGGTAGTGCAGTAACTCACTATGAGCAAAGTTTGGCATTTTGGCAACCAGCTCAAACAGAGACTGAGAGATGGGGAGATCAGGAGATCAGGAGATCAGGAGATGGGGAGAGTGGTAATAATGTTTCTTCATCTAATTTAGATAACTTAGACGATCTAAATAACTTAGACGATCTAGATAACTTAGCAGATCTAAATAACTTAGACGATCTAAATAACTTAGAAAACGGTAGTGGTACTACGGTCAATGAGATTACCGTTTCTGATCAGCAATTCCTGGAGCGTCAGGGAATTGTCCTGTTTTACATTGGGTTGTGTTATTTCCAGCAGGGGGAAAAGTCTCGGGAACCAGAAAACTGTCTCTATTGGAACGATGCTAGACGATTATTCCAGGAGTGTCTTGATCGGTTTGAGCAGTTGAATCGTCATGATTTAGTCACGAAGTTTATCAATCAACTAGGTGAGGTGATGCAACGCCTAGAGCATTGGGATGATTTGTATCACTTGGCTCACAATGCCCTAGGGTTACAGCAACGCCAAATCCTATTAGGGGCGCAAGGTCTGGCACCACTAAAAGCCCAAGCTTACGGATTTTTAGCAGAAGTGGCTCTTAACCAATCTCGTTGGCAAGAGGCTAAGCAAAATGCTCAGAAAGCATTAGATACGATAGCGACAGTTTCCTATGGTGTTGCCCAACACAGAACAGAGGAAACAGAAGGCATAGAGGGAACAAAACCATCTCTTAACTCAGGAGTCAGCATTCAGGAAAATGCACTCCAGACAATGCACTCACTTCAAACGAGTCTGTATCTACTACTGTTAGCTCAATCTGAGCAACGGCTAGGTGAAGCTGAAGCTGCACTCCAACATCTAGAACAGGCAAGGGTTATTGCACCTGAGGATAATCCTCGGTTTTACACTCGGATTTTGCAGGGATTGCGGACGCGTAGCGGTCGGTTACGGAGATCGCTTTATTTCCAGCAGGGGCAGTATCTCCAAGCTTTCCAACTTAAGCAATATCAACAATCCCTAGGGCAACAGTATGGTTGGGGAGGGTTTATTGGTGCTAGTCCATTACAGCCACAACAACGGAGAAAGTTGGTGGGGTTGCCAACAAATTTGATCGGAGCGCAACGCCTTGCACCCCTAGAGGAGGAAAATCGAGAAACTATAGCGCTAGAAATTGCCCAGTCTGGGCGACAGCAGGATGTCAATCGATTGATTGAACGGATTGGAAGCAATGATTA
Organism: Moorena sp. SIO3H5; assembly: GCF_010692395.1. Lineage (GTDB taxonomy): Bacteria > Cyanobacteriota > Cyanobacteriia > Cyanobacteriales > Coleofasciculaceae > Moorena. Next base: position 23,493 of record NZ_JAAHHS010000049.1, on the reverse strand, counting down.
CAGCCTAATTGTGATTCATGGAGAATCAGGGGTGGGCAAGAGTTCTCTGGTGAATGGGGGATTAGTACCAGGATTGAAAAAGACTGTAATTGGTACAAAAGATGTCTTGCCTGTAGTGATGGCAGTCTATAGCAATTGGGTAGAAGAATTGGGACGGTTATTGACAGAGGGATTAACCGGAATAAATATAGAGACATTGCATGGAACATCTCTACAAAGCCCAGGTTTTATTATACAGCAATTGCGGCAAAATGAACAGCACAATTTGCGGACAGTACTGATTTTTGACCAGTTTGAAGACTTTTTCTTTGTTTACCTGGATAAAGCTGAGCGACGGCAATTTTTTGAATTCCTAGGAGAGTGTCTTACTAGTCCTTTAGTGAAGGTGATTCTGTCGATGCGGGAGGATTATCTCCATTATTTACTGGAATGCGAACGCGCACCATGGTCGGGTAGCGCTCATCCCATGGCCAGTATGGACATTATTGGCAATGACATATTGAGTAAGCATGTGCGCTATCCTTTAGGGAATTTTTCTAGAGATGATGCCAAGTCGGTGATTGACCAAGTAACTAAACAATCGTCTTGTTACCTAGAACCAGCTTTGATTGAAGAATTGGTACAGGATTTAGCTGGGGAGTTCTCGGAAGTACGTCCGATGGAATTGCAGATAGTAGGAGCGCAATTGCAGGCGGAGAATATTACTAGCCTGGAACACTATTGGGAACAGGGTTCAAAGCAAGGATTGATGGCGCGGTATTTGACTGGAGTAGTGCAATATTGTGGACCCGAGAATCAGCAGGTGGCGGAACTAGTGCTATATTTACTAACAGATGAAACAGGGAATCGTCCACTTAAAACTAAAGCTGAGTTAGCTAATCATTTAGGAACAGAAGCTGAAAAATTAGAGTTAGTGCTAAGGATTTTAGTAGAGTCTGGTTTGGTGGTTAAGGTACCGGATACTATTGCTGACCGCTATCAATTGATGCATGATGATTTGGTTTATTATCTACGACAAGCAGCACTGAAGTTAGATGAGTTAATGACAAAACTAAAACAAGCTGAACAGACTAAGCAGGTATTGGTAAATAGTAACCAAAAAGCAACCCATCAGATTAGGATTGGGTCAGTAGTATTGAGCCTGACATGGGTTAGGTAAAGCTTTATTGTAAAAAGCATATGCTGACATTAATTTAAGCCTATTTGCAACTAATTTGGTGCTCACTTTCACAAGTATGTGCAAACACAAAAAGCCTCAGCGGTGGGAGGGTTGCATATTATCTTTGGACAAACATCATCCATAAAGAATCCCACTTAGGAAAGCACAGGGTCAAGACGGAATCTGAAGTTTTCAGGAGATGACCCTTGATTTATATCTGATTATCGTTTAAGGTATCTAGTGTTTGAAAAACTTGGGATTGTGTAATGGTTACAGGTACAACGATTGAACCAAAAATACATATAACCGAACAAAGAACCTACTGGCAGCAAAGGCTTTCAGGTGATTTACCAGTGTTAGAAATCCCAATAGATTATCCACGTTTATCGGTGTCATCATTAAAGGTAGCAACAGAAGTTACAGAGCTGGATAGAGAGTTTTACCAAGACCTAAAAACCCTAAGCGATCGCTTCAATATCAGCCCATTTAGCGTCCTCCTGACCGCGTTGAAAATTTTGTGGCTACGTTATACGGGCATCGAAGATATCATTATCGGGTCTGTGGCAACTAGCCTAAAAGAAACCAGGGGTTTGAAGACCTCCCAGAAATCGGAACACAAGGGTGGAGTTAGGATTAATCCGATTGCCTTGCGGACAGATCTAAGCAGTGATGAAAGCAGTGATATCAGTGGGAAAGAAGTTTTAAAGCGGGTTAGCCAAACCGTTGAAGAAGCGGCCTTATATCGAGATTACCCATTTGAGGAAGTCCTCAAGGGGATGAACAGCAATGAAGAATTAGCAGAAGAATTAGCAAAAGCCTCGATTTTTCAAGTGATGTTGGTGTGGTGCGATCAACCATTCCCTCTGTCAAAGACAGGAATTAGTGAAGCACAACTCAAAGAAATATCAGCCTACACCAGCCAGTGCGATCTACTGGTGGTAGCTAAAGAAAAAGAAGGACAATTAACATTAAGCTGGCAATACAACACAGAGTTATTTAAATCCGACTCAATTAGGCGAATATTGGGGCATTTCCTTTCGGTGTTACAAGCAATGATCGCCAATCCAGAGCAATCCATTGCGAGGATGCCCCTATTAACTGAAGCCGAACGGCAGCAACTGCTGGTGGAATGGAACGATACCTCAGCAGAGTATCCCCAAGATAAATGTATCCATCAGTTGTTTGAACAGCAAGCTAAACACACCCCAGATGCAGTAGCTGTAGTATTTGAAGAGGAACAACTAACTTACCGAGAACTGAACCAACGAGCCAATCAACTGGCCCACTATTTGCAAGAACTGGGTGTAGGGCCAGAAGTATTAGTGGGTATTTGTATAGAGCGAACGCACTTAATGCTGGTGGGACTATTGGCAATCCTCAAAGCAGGTGGGGCTTATGTCCCCTTAGATCCAGCCTATCCCCAAGAGCGCTTGGCCTATATGTTAGAAGATGCCCAAGCACCAGTATTATTGAGTGATTCGTCCTTAGTTACCCATCAAGAGTCATTAGTTGCCGACAAAGAACAATTAACAATAGTTTGCTTAGATACTGATTGGGAACTCATCTCTGAAAAAAGCCAGGGAAACACCGATAGTGGGGTAAAGCCAGAAAACTTAGCCTATACGATCTACACCTCTGGTTCTACAGGCAAACCTAAGGGAGTGCAAATTCCTCATCAATCCGTAGTCAACTTTTTAACGTCCATGGCCCAACGGCCTGGATTAAGGTCACAGGATACTCTGGTAGCAGTTACCACCATATCCTTTGATATTGCCGGACTAGAACTTTACCTGCCCCTTAGTGTTGGAGCCAAGATAGTTTTGGTCAGCCGTGAAGTAGCTTCTTCCGGGCAGTTGTTGGGGAAACTGATCAAAGATTGTGACGCTACGGTGATGCAAGCCACTCCAGCCACCTGGTATTTGCTTTTAGCATCCGGTTGGGAAGGTATCCCAGGGTTAAAAATCCTTTGTGGTGGCGAAGCTTTACCCTCAGAACTGGCGGATCAGCTCCTAGAGAGGAAAGCTTCCCTGTGGAATATGTACGGTCCGACAGAAGCCACTATCTGGTCAACTGTCCATGAAGTAGCTAAAAGCAGGCAATCCCAAGCAGGATTAGATGCTCCAGAATCAATCGGCCAACCCATTGCCAATACGCAAATCTATATCCTCGATCGCCATCTGATGCCAGTTCCTGTTGGAGTCGCTGGCGAACTACACATTGGTGGAGCAGGGCTGGCTAGAGGTTATCGTAATCGTCCAGATTTAACCAAAGAAAAATTTATTATCAATCCCTTTGATCAATCAAAATCAGAACGCCTTTACAAAACTGGAGATTTAGCCCGTTACTTGTCCGATGGCAAGATCGAGTTTCTCGGTCGTATCGATCATCAAGTAAAAGTTCGCGGCTTCCGCATTGAACTTGGAGAAATCGAATCAGTGCTGAACCGACATGCTGGGGTAAATCAAAGTGTCGTTGTTGCCCAGGAAAACCAAGGCAATGGTGTTTCAGGAGGGGATAAACGCCTGGTAGCTTATATTGTTCCCAATCCCAACTACCAAGGTAGTGAAGAGAAAGACGACAGCGAAGCCCAAGCTATCCAAGAGCAATGGCAAGAGTTGTGGAACCTGGCTTATAGCCAAGAAGCAACTGAAGCCGATCCCACCTTCAACATCAGTGGTTGGAACGACAGCTATACTGGTGCGCCTATCCCAGCTACCCACATGCGCGAATGGGTAGAGGGGACAGTTGAGAGGATTCTCTCCTGTAAACCCAACCGCGTACTAGAAATTGGTTGCGGAACTGGGATGTTGTTATTTCGTGTTGCTCCCCACTGTTCCTCTTACTGCGGTGTAGATATTGCTCCCCAAGCCCTGCGCTATATCCAGGAACAAATGGATAAATTGGAGGGCAGTTGGTCTCATGTCCAGCTGCGTCAGGGTTATGCTGACAAAGCTATTAAGGAAATTGAGGTCGGAGAATTTGACACCTTAATCATTAACTCAGTGGTGCAACTTTTCCCCGGTATTGATTACTTAGTAGAGGTGATTGAAACCGCAGCGAAGTTGCTAAAACCTGGGGGAAGCATTTTCATTGGAGATGTACGTAGTTTGCCCTTGTTAGAAGCGTTCCACGCCTCTATACAATTGCAGCAAGCTCCCAGCTCCTTGACCAAAAAGCAATTGCTGCAGCGAGTGCGCAAAGCCATAGTCCAAGAGGGGCAAATGGCCATCGACCCGGGCTTTTTCAAGGCCTTGGGGGCAGATCTTCCCCAAATTAGTGACGTCCAAATACAGCTCAGGCGGGGGCGTTACCAGAATGAAATGAGCAAATTCCGCTATGATGCAATTCTTCATGTCGGTAAAGATATTTCTCCGACAGCAAAGCCCAGCTGGTTGAACTGGGAAGAGGCGAAAGATAATGGTAATGACAACCCATTGAGGGCGATCCACGAACTACTGGTGGCAGAAGAGCCAGAGGTCCTAGGTATCAAAGGAGTACCTAATGGCCGTTTGTCTGAAGAAATTCAGCTTCTGGAACTGCTGCACAATGGAGAAACTGCCACAGTAGGTCAACTAAGGGAAAACCTCCAACAGTTAAAGGTTGATGCCATAGAACCAGAAGATTGGTGGGAATTAAGCGATAAACTGCCTTATACCATTGCCATTAACTGGTCTGACTCCCAAACTAAGGGTTGCTATGATGTTTTATTTCAAAAAGGCACATCTGCACCCAAGTTCCCCATGTCCTCATCTGCTGGTCTACCCTGGACAGCCTATGCTAATAATCCCTTACAAGGACAAGTAGCCAGCCAATTGGAACCAGAATTACGCCGTTATTTGCACAAAAATCTACCGGACTACATGGTTCCAGCTGGCTTTGTGACCCTAGAGGAAATGCCTCTGACCCCGAATGGGAAGGTAAATCGCCGCGCACTTCCTGCCCCAGACCGGTCTCGTCCCGATTTGGCGACAGCTCTAGTGAGGCCCCAGTCAGAAACAGAGCAAGTTATAGCTAAGGTATGGCAGGAAGTTCTGCAGTTAGAGGTAGTGGGGATTAAGGATAATTTCTTTGAACTAGGTGGTAATTCTTTACTCCTGACCCAGGTTTATAACAAATTAACAGGAACTTTTGGCTCCCAACTATCCATTGTCAAGCTGTTTCAATACCCAACCATACAGCGTTTGGCTCAAAATTTAAGTCAGGTACAAAAAGAAGAACTAACTCTGAGTGAGCGTAAACCAAAGAAAAGGCGTACCATTACTGGAACGGAAATAGCCATCATTGGCATGTCTGGTCGTTTCCCAGGTGCTAAGAATATTGATGAATTTTGGCAAAATCTGCGAGATGGTATCGAATCCATTTCCTTTTTTGGTGAGCAGGAATTGGAATTAGAGGACACCACCGTATTGAATCAGCCTAACTACGTCAATGCAGGGGCTTTTTTACCTGGTGTTGAGGAGTTTGATGCTTCTTTCTTTGGCTACAGCGCCAAGGAAGCAGAAATTATGGATCCCCAACAGCGGATTTTCTTAGAATGTGCTTGGGAAGCTCTAGAAACGGCTGGCTACAATCCTCAAACCTATAAAGGAGCGGTAGGGGTTTATGCTGGTTCGGGCATGAATACTTACTTAATCAACAATGTTCATCCTAGCCGCAGTTTTTCCCCCCAACGCACCTTTTTAGGTTCAGCCTTCGATCTTCAGGTAAGGTTAGCAAATGGTAAGGATTTTCTGCCCACAAGGGTTTCTTACAAGTTGAATTTAACTGGGCCGAGCGTTAACGTACAAACGGCTTGTTCTACTTCCCTAGTGGCAGTACATATGGCTTGCCAAAGTCTGCAAAGCGGCGAATGTGACATAGCTCTGGCAGGAGGTGTTGCGGTTACAGTTCCCCAAAAGACGGGCTATCTCTATCAAGAGGATATGATTTTTTCTGACGATGGTCACTGCCGAGCTTTTGATGCTGAAGCGAAGGGAACTGTGTTTGGGAATGGAGTTGGTATTGTTATCCTCAAATTACTCAGCAAAGCCATTGAAGATGGGGATAATATCCAAGCTGTGATTAAAGGTTCTGCTGTTAATAATGATGGAGCCTTGAAGGTGGGCTATACAGCTCCCAGCGTGGAAGGTCAACTAGAGGTAATTTCATCCGCTATGGCAGAAGCTGAGGTAGATGCTAGTACGGTTACTTATGTAGAAACCCACGGCACAGGAACAGCTCTCGGAGACCCGATTGAAATAGGAGCCCTAAGCCAAGCATTTGCCAAGAGTAGTGATAAAAAAGGCTTTTGTGCCATTGGCTCAATAAAAACTAACATTGGACATTTGATTGAAGCAGCAGGAATTGCCGGACTGATTAAGACAGTCTTAGCCTTAAAACACAAGCAAATACCGCCAACGCTTCACTTTAAACAAGCTAATCCCAACATTGATTTTGAAAATAGCCCTTTCTACGTTAATACAAAACTTTCTGAATGGGAAAGAAATGGAACTCCCCGCCGTGCTGGGGTAAGTTCTTTTGGTATGGGAGGTACTAATGCCCATGTGGTTTTGGAAGAAGCACCAGAAGAAGGGAACAGGGAACAGGGAACAGGGAACAGGGAACGTCCAAGGCATGTTTTGACACTATCGGCAAAGACTGAGAAAGCTTTGCAGGAATTAACAGAGCGTTATGTTAGTTATCTTGATGGTGATATTGATGCAGAGTTGGCAAATATTTGTTTTACGGCTAATACAGGACGCAAAAACTTTAACCATCGTTTAGCGGTTGTGGCTGAATCTAAACAGCAACTACAGGAACAATTGGCAGCTTTTCCACCATCGATGGTTGGTGTAGTAAATACTCACGATAAACCAAACGCGATCGCTTTTCTGTTTACTGGCCAAGGTTCCCAGTATGTGGACATGGGTCGTCAACTCTACGAAACCCAACCTACTTTCCGAGAAGCCCTAGATCGCTGCGACGAAATCCTGCGCTCTCATCTAGACCAATCTTTACTAGAAGTACTTTATTCCGACTCTGACCAATCACTAGGCACTGATAACTGGTTACTGAATCAGACGGCTTATACCCAACCGGCTTTATTTGCGATCGCATATTCCCTGTTCCAGTTGTGGAAATCTTGGGGCATAGAACCCGATGTAGTCATGGGTCATAGTGTAGGGGAATATGTCGCTGCTTGTGTGGCTGGAGTGTTTAGTCTAGAAGATGGTCTGAAACTGATTGCCGAACGGGGAAGACTGATGCAGGCTTTACCTCAAGATGGGGAGATGGTCTCTTTAATGGCTTCATTAGAACAAGCGATCTCAGCCATTAAACCCTATGAAAAAGATGTTGCTATTGCTGCGATTAATGGCCATGAAAGTATCGTAATTTCTGGAAAACGCGAAGCAATTAATGCCGTTATTACCACCCTGGAAGCTGATGGCATCAAGACCAAAAAATTAACGGTATCCCATGCTTTCCACTCACCCTTGATGGAGCCAATACTGCAAGAGTTTGAGCATGTGGCTCGACAAATCAGCTTTTCTTCACCACAAATTAAGCTTGTAAGTAATGTTACTGGGAAAGTAGCAACAGAAGAGATAGCAACCCCAGGTTATTGGTGTCGTCATATTCTCGAGCCAGTCCAATTTGCTGCTAGTATGAATGCTTTGGAACAGCAGGGTGTGGAAGTATTGCTAGAGATTGGTCCCAAACCAATCCTCTTGGGCATGGGTCGCGACTGTTTACCGGAACATCAGGGATTGTGGCTTCCTAGTTTGCGTCCTCAACAAGATGATTGGCAACAGCTCCTGACTAGTTTGGGTCAACTCTATGTCCAGGGAATATCGGTAGATTGGTTTGGTTTTGATATTGACTATGGGCGCTCTCGGGAACAACTACCCACTTATCCCTTCCAGCGACAGCGCTATTGGGTAGAAGCTCCTGATTGGTATCGGCAGGGACTACTTGCTCACCCGAATGGTAATGGTAACGGTAACGGTAACGGTAATGGTAACGGTAAAACGAGCCACCACGAAGCACTACCAAAAACCCCCGAGAAGTCTCTAGAGAATTGCCTTTATCAGCTAGAGTGGCGTATCAAAGAGCGTCAGGGTTCTGCACTACTCAAGCCGAAGAACTGGCTGATATTTACTGATAGTCAAGGAGTTGGCCAGCAGTTAGTTGCCCTACTCCAGTCCCAAGACCAGGGATGTACAGTTGTCTTCCCTGGTAAGGAGTACGAACAGATAGCTGAGCAAACGTTCAGGATAGACCCTGCTAATCCTCAACACTATGAGCAGCTCTGGGAGAAAATCTCGAACATTGATGGGGTGCTACATCTATGGAGCTTAGATTCCTCCCTTGACCTAGAGTTAGCCTCAAGGATTAGCTGTGGCAGTACTTTATATCTAATCCAAACTCTCCTGAAGCAAGATGGGTTACCTCCTCGCTTATGGTTTGCTACCCGAGGAGCGCAACCAGTGGGAGCAAATCCTGCTGTACCTGGAGTGGCTCAATCTCCCTTATGGGGCATGGGAAAAGTTATCGGTTTAGAATACCCAGAATTCAATTCCGTCCTGGTGGATTTAGACCCCAACCCACCAGTAGATGAGATCCAAACCCTATGGGAAGAAATTCAGTCAGAGGATAAAGAAGACCAAGTAGCATTCCGCAACCAAGCTCGTTATGTAGCTAGGCTAGTATCTCACTCGCCTGTTGTTGAAACAAACAAGCCTCTGGTGTTCCACAATGATCGCAGCTATCTAATTACTGGTGGCTTAGGAGATTTAGGTTTACTGCTAGCCCAGTGGATGGTAGAAAAAGGGGCAAAAAACCTGGTGCTAGTAGGACGAAGTAGCCCAAAACCAGCGATCGAGCATAAGTTAAAAAAGCTAGAAAACTCAGGTGCTCGGGTGGTAGTAGCCCAAGCAGATGTCTCTAATGCAGGGCAAGTTAGCGAGTTACTAACTAAGATAGAGCAATCCTCGCTTCCTCTAGGGGGTATAGTTCACGCCGCTGGAGTTGTTGAGTTCAGCGGACTGTCGCAGCTAGATTGGCAGCGCTTTGCCCAAGTTCTGGTTGCCAAAGTGCAGGGAACGTGGAATCTACATGCTCTTACCCAAAACCAGCCTTTGGATTTCTTTGTCTGTTTTTCCTCCATTGCCTCCTTATTAGGTTCTCACGGTCTAGGGAGCTATGGGGCAGCTAATGCCTTTCTCGATTCAATAGCAGCTCATCGTCAAGCCTTGGGATTACCTGCTTTAACCGTTAATTGGGGACCTTGGGGTGAGATAGGAATGGGGGCAAAACTGAATACTGACCATCAGGGGCGAATAGCTGCTTGGGGGCTGGCAAACGTAGCTCCAAAGCAGGGATTGTTTGCACTGGAACAACTGCTTCAACAAGATCTCGCACAAGTAGGTGTAGTGTCAGTGGATTGGGACAAGTGGCTACAGCAATTCCACAGTCTGCCACCTTTCTATGAAGATGTTGCGTCAAATACTACTGTAAATACTACTGTCAGGGAAACAAATCTTGATTTTAAGACAGAATTAGAGGCAGTTCCTGCTAACCAACGTCGGGATTTGTTAGTAGAGCGTGTTCGTACCCAAGTGGCTAAAACCTTAGGATTAAGTTCTCCAGATCAAATAGAACTGGGGCAAAGGTTAATTGATTTGGGTCTGGATTCTCTAATGGCAGTTCAGTTGAGGAATCATCTCCAATCTAGCGTGGGCTGCTCTCTACGTTCAACTCTACTATTTGACTATCCAACCATAGAGGCAATGGTTGATTATTTATCCCAAGAACTTCTTGCGGATCTCGATTCGCCAAGCCTACCAACCCAAAATAACTCCACTGGTAACGACTCCTTCCTTTCTACCTTAGTGCCCATTCAGCCCGAGGGTTCCAAGGCTCCTTTATTCTTGGTTTCCGGAATTCTTGGCAATGTCTTTGACTTCCAGCAGTTGGCACGTCATCTAGATTCGGAACAACCGTTATATGGTTTGCGTACCCTTGGTCTTGAGGAGGACTTCCAACCTTATACTTGCATCGCAGATATTGCTGCCCACCATATTAAAGCCCTACAAGCGCTTCAACCCAACGGACCCTATTTATTAGGTGGTCATTCTTTTGGAGGCAAAGTGGCTTTTGAGATGGCCCAACAGCTATTGAGTCAGGGGCAGGAAGTGTCTTTGCTGACCATTGTCGATGTCCAAGTAGAAATTCCTGAACCAGAGAAAGACGTAGTTAATTGGGATAATGCCAAATTCATAGCTGAGTTAGCGACTATCTATGGAGGTCTTTTAGGTCAAAACCTGGATATTTCCTGCGAAGCACTCCAGTTTCTTAGTTCGGAAGAACAGCTAAACTACTTTCTGGAACGATTGAAAAACGCTGGTCAGATGTTGAGTAAAACTGACCTGAGTCGAATATTTGAGGTTTACAAAGCTAACACTCAAGCAATTGCTAGCTATCAACCTCAGGAGATTGATGGAACTCCGATTACCTTCTTCCGAGCCAGTGAGTTTGGGGTTTTGGGGGATTATCTACCTGATCAGGTAACTACCCTAAAAGATCCAACCTGGGGCTGGGACCGACTTTCTGCTCAACCCTTAGAATTTCATGTTGTCCCAGGGAACCATTTCTCTATGGTAACCGAACCCCATATTTCAGTTTTAGCTCAACAGCTACAATACTGCCTAGATAAAGCACAGCCAAGAGTAGGTTAGTGTTTTCTATTTCCCTGCTTCAGCTAGGGAAAACCTAGCTGAAGATTTCACCTCAAATTGGGGGGTGCATCTCAATGCATGGAAAAATACGACCATTGAAGGCTAAAAAACTTCTACAGTTCCATCAGTGATAGATTTACAACTTTGAGATGCACCCAAATTGGGAGCTTAAGCAAGATGCTTGTAAACACAGATAGTATCGGAAACATGAGTAAAACAGACAAAGTTCAGTGGGTCTATAGTTCCCAGAATAATCAGGAATTAACTGAACGCTATGACATCTGGGCCAAAGACTACGAGCAAGACCTAGATGATGCATTTGGCTATGTCGGACCAGAGCCTGGAGCGGAGGTATTGGTCAATTATGTTTCCAAAGATGCCAAGATTTTAGATGCCGGAGCAGGTACAGGCTTGGTCGGGCAGCTTCTCCACCAGCGCGGTTACCATCACCTAGAGGCGATGGACATATCGTCAGGCATGCTAGAGGAGGCTCGGAAAAAGAATGTTTACACCAGTTTCCACCAACAAGTTTTGGGTGAACCCTTGGATTTTCCCTCAGCCACCTTTGATGCCATCATTAGTGTTGGCGTTTTTACTTATGGACATGTCAAAAGTAACGCATTTGACGAACTGATCCGTATTACCAAGCCAGGGGGATACATTGTTGTTACCATGCCTACCGATCTGTATGAGAGTAACGAGTTCAAACCAAAGCTGACTGCCCTAGAGGAGTCTGGTCAATGGGAAATGGTTACAGCGACAAAGAAATTTCTTACCCATCAAAAGAAAGACACTGGTGTTTATTTAAAAGTTTGGGTTTACAAAGTTTGTTAAGAGCACAATATCAACAATAAATCATCTAAGAATAGTAGGGAAAGCGGATTTTTTTTTGATGAACTATCAAAACCTTAAAAATTCAGAAAATCAACCCAAAATTGTGGTATTATGGGCTACACCTAGATCTGTATCAACCCCTTTCGAGAGAACTTTTTCACAACGCCCAGATACAGCAATCATTGATGAACCATTCCTTGATGTTTATTATTTTAGCAAATGGCGGCGTTCCAATCGCTTTGGCGATTGTGAACAGCGCCAAAATTACCAACCTAATCAGGTACTTGAAGAAATAAAATCAAAGGCGGAGGCAGCTCCTCTAATTTTTATGAAAGAGATGGCTTACCAAGGAATGCCATACATAGATCAGGGGTTTCTCGCTTCTGTGATCAATACTTTTATTGTGCGTCATCCTCATCAGGTAATGGCTTCCTGGTATCGGGTCAATGAGTCTCCTACAAATGAAGAGTTTGGTTTTGATGCCTTGAAACAAATGTGGCAAATAGTAACTGAGCAATTAGAACAGAAACCAATCCTTGTTGAAGCTAATTCCTTCCGTCGTCATCCCGAAAAAGTTTTGAGCGAGTATTGCCAACGCATAGGAGTTAAGTTTTACCCCCAAATGTTGAGTTGGAATGAAGATAAATGGAGAGAATGTCAGCCTGATGAAATGGAGAGTCGAGCTAAATGGTATAAAACTTTAGACGGTAGTAGTGGGATTGTGCCACCAACTCAAGAAAAAGTGCAAATTCGTCCTGAAGATGCCGGGATGGTTGAGGGAGCACACAAAGTTTATGAAGAGCTTTCTGATTTCGCAATTATTTGATGGGGTAGGAATATGAATAAAGAAAAATTTTTACAAGGTCGCGTAGCAATAGTAACTGGCGGGACATCGGGTATCGGTAAAGCCGTCGCTCTTGCTTTAGCAGAAATTGGGGCTAACGTAGCCATTGGTTCCCGCTCTGCTGAGAAAAGTTCTTGCCAAACAGAAATTGAGGCAAAGGGGGTTAAGGCTTTAGCAATGACCCTAGATGTCTCTTCTACTGATTCAGTTGAGACTTTTTGCAATAATGTATTCAAAACTTTTGGTCAAGTCGATATCCTGGTTAATGCTGCTGGAATAACCTACTTGCATAACATCTGCGAGCATCCTGATCAAGACTGGTATCGTGTCATTGATGTTAATCTCAATGGTATTTATCGTACTATCAAGTTTTGTTTGCCAGGAATGATCGAACGCAAGTGGGGTCGCATTATCAACATTGCTTCTACTGCTGCCTCAGTTGGTAATCCTAATGTTCCTGCCTATTGTGCTTCTAAAGCAGCAGTGGTTGGGCTAACTCGTTGTGTGGCTTTAGAAGGAGCGCCTCATGGGGTATCCTGCAATGCTATTAGTCCGGGTTGGGTAGAAACGGAGCTTGGCAAAAACGCGATGAGAGAGTTTGCTGAATCTGAAGGTCGAAGTTTTGCGGAATATTTTGAAGAAGTTAAGCAGAGCTACCCCCAGAAAAGGATCATACAGCCTCAAGAAATTGGCGAACTAGCTGCTTTTCTCTGCCGGGATGAGGCAGTGGGTATGACAATGCAGGAGCTAACTGTATCTGCGGGGTCTCTATGGTAATAAAAAGAATTGGTAATTGATAGTTTTGAACAGTTCTAGATTCATCGCAACAATGCTAAATTTACTGAACTTCACGGGTTGTTTTATCTTTAAGAGCAAGAATAATCCCTTTATACCCGTAGGGTTAGCGTTTGACGTTTGATAGATGGTTTACTAGTAGTAAGCTGTGTTCCGTATGCCTTAATTGTGTTGAATATTTGCCTTGTTAAGCAATAGAAACTTAACGGTAAAGAAATCTTTGAAAAATAATTCGTTATCACGCTAATAAATGCAAAACAAATGAGTAACAAAACAGATAGGGTACATTGGGTCTACAGTTCTAAAAACAATCAAGAATTAGCCGAAAGGTATGATGTATGGGCTAAGGAGTACGAGCAAGATTTGCTACCCGAGAACTATACCGGACCAGAACCAGCTATCGAGGTTTTGGTCAAGTATCTCTCTAAAGAAGCCAAAATTTTAGATGCTGGGGCGGGAACTGGGTTAGTCGGGCAACTTTTGGATCAGCGCGGATATGGCAATCTAGAGGCAATGGATATTTCAGCAGGGATGCTGGAAGAAGCGAGAAAAAAGAACGTTTACACCGCACTTCACCAAGGAATATTGGGCGAAGCTTTAGCATTTGCAACGGACACCTTTGATGGGATTATTAGCGTCGGAACTTTCACATTAGGCCATGCTCCCAGCAGTGGTTTTGATGAACTAATTCGTATTACTAAGCCAGGGGGATATATCATTTTTACTATTCGTCCCGATTATTACCATAATAGTGATTTTAAAGACAAGCAACCAGCTCTAGAAGCTGCTGGTAAGTGGACGTTAGTTGAAAAAGGAGAGCCATTTCTAAACCTACCGGACGCTGAACCAGATATTTATTTACAAGTCTGGGCTTATAAAGTTTGTTAGTTCTTGGTATCAAACTAGAAGGAACAGAAAAACAAATGCTTAAATTACAGAAAGAGTTAATTCAAAGCGATCGCTTTCTAACTCTTGCTGGGAAGCGGTTTCATTACATCTGGTTATATGACCATTGTTTGTGTCCTCGGTGTTATCATCCCAGTTCGTTTCAGAAAATTAACGATATCAGCGATCGCTTAGAACTGCCAAAACCCAAATCCGTGCAGTTCCAAGATGAAAAACTCATCATTGACTGGGATGAAGAGCCTGCCCACCGCAGTATTTTTCCCCTATCTTGGCTCCTGAGTCGTGCCTACGACCCCAAACCGGAACCTAGGTTATCTCCTAGGGAAAAGCAACTTTGGGACAAAGCTTGGTTAGATGCCAATCCACCAGAGTGGTGTGAATATGGTGATGGTTCTTTTGAATGCTGGATGAATCAACTTTCTACCCTAGGGTTTACCCTATTGCGGAAAATGCCTTGGGAGAAATTAGAGACTTTCGTCTCTTCCATTGGACCAATTTACTATCTAGCTCAATACGGACGCTACTCCACAGTTAAGGCGATCCCAAATGGTCAAGACTTGTCTCTCTCAGCAGCGGGTAATGCCTTATCACCCCATACGGATATCACCTTCCTCCCTACCCCACCCATTGTCCAACTGCTCTATTGTGTAGAAAATGAAGCTTCTGGGGGTGAGTCCACCGTAGTAGACGGGTTTCGTGTGGCTCAGGATTTTCGTCAAGATTATCCCCACTACTTTGAAATTTTAACTCAAACCCCTGTCACCTTTTGGCAACTGTACCAGGACTGGGATTATTATGTTTCCCAGACAAAACCGATTATCAAACTAAACGACACTGAGGAAGTAACTAACATATTCTTCAGCCACAAAAATTTGGGATTAGATTTACCATTCGAGCAGATGGAAAGCTTTTATGAAGCTTACTATGGGTTCTTTCGCTACCTAAAAAATCCGGCTTACGAATACTGTTTTCGGATGCAAGCTGGAGACTGCCTGTTAGTGCAGAATTGGAGAATTATGCATGGACGCAAAGCTTTTGACGCCAGTTCTGGAGCTAGACACCTGGAAACAGCATATATGGATTGGAACTACTTTGCGGGACGACAGGATTTCCACCAGGTTCAGTCTTTTTACAGATAAGCAATAGGATTATGGAATTATGACTATCACGGGTTATACAAGAATGGATACCCTAACTAAGGAACAGTGGGATTTTACGAATCAATGTTTTGATGAACTTGTAAACAGTCTGACAGACCGAATTATTAACACATTGCTAGACTTGCGCGGTCATAAGATGGGAAGTCAAGTAGACCGCTTAGAACATTGCTTACAAACAGCCACTCGGGCATTCCGGGATGGTGCTGATGAAGAAATGGTTGTTTGTGCCCTGCTACACGATATTGGTGATGACCTCGCGCCCTACAATCACGGTCAAGTGGCCGCCGCGATTTTACGGCCTTATGTGTCTCCGGAAAATGCCTGGATGATAGAACATCACGAAGTGTTTCAAGGCTATTACTTTCAGCACTTTATTGGTGGCGATCGCGATGAGCGCAACAAGTTCAAAGGTCATCCGGCTTTTGAGCAAACCATTATTTTCTGCGATCGCTGGGATCAATTATCTTTTGACCCTAATTATGACACCATGTCTCTGTCTGATTTCCGACCGATGCTCGAGTCGGTTTTGAGTCACAAACCCATGATTTACCAGCAAAAAGATCCCAATCAAGTGATTTTTTAAAACAATAACTATGGATTATAAAACTGTTCTCCAAGAAAAACAACACCATAGTCAACGGTTAAATCCCAAGCGATTTGCTAAAATCTCAGAACGAATAGATCGATGCGATATTCCTGTTGAAGCTTGGATTCCTCTGCTGGACAATGCCATGTTACAGACTTGGAAAGGGATAATTCTGAATAAGTCCGTAACCGAAATTGGGGTTTACCCTATGTTAATCCACGAACTCCAACCAAAAACGATTATCGAACTTGGTGCATTTAACGGAGGAAGCGCCATTTGGTTGGCGGATCATTTGGAACTATTTGGCATAAAAGGTAGAGTCTATTCGATGGATATAGATCTCTCCCTTTTAGACGAGGGAGCAAAACAAGACTCTCGGGTGCATTTTTTTCAGGGAGATTCCAATGACTTGGCTGCTACCTTTCCTGGTCAAATGCTTTGGGATCTGCCTCATCCTTGGTTGCTGATTGAAGACTCCCACGTCAATCTGGTTGGTATCCTAGAATATTTTCATCAAAATGGCTTTCAGAGTGGAGACTACTTAATTGTTGAGGACACCAGCCAATCAATGTGGGATTATTGGCGCAAACACTGGGATGATGCTGCCGAAGTTGAGGAAGGAGCGCGGAAACTGAAGGATTTGAGGGATTGGTTGAAAAATCACGAAGACGAGTATTTGGTAGATACCTACTATCAGGATATGTACGGCTACAACGGGTCAAAAAACTGGAACTCGATTCTCAAGAGAGTTGACAATTAGTCCTTAAATCATCCACAATCTTCGACAAACCTACACAGGATTGTCGAAGATGCATTATCGTCCTCATGAATTCGCCAAAATCGCTGGTGTCACCGTTAGAACTCTCCAGCGTTGGGATATTTCGGGAAAATTGGTAGCCGATCGCAGCCTTGGCAATCATCGTATTTACACCCAAAAGCATATCAATCAACTTAAAGGTCTATCCCGTGATCATGGCAAGCGGCTGGTAGTTGTTTATTGTCGCGTATCATCCCCCGCTCTCAAACCCGAACTTGAAAACCAGGTCAAAGCGATGGATACTTTCTGCTGTGCTTCTGGAATTATTATTGATGAAGTGATTAAAGAAGTCGGTGGTGGTCTTAATTTCAAACGTAAGAAGTTTCTAAACCTGATATTCCGTATGCTATCGGGACAGATTTCTACAATCGTCGTAGCTCACAAAGACCGTCTATGTAGGTTTGCCTTCGAGCTGATCGTTGAGTTAGCTGACTATTGTGATTGTAATATCCTTGTGACTAACAATGAGTCACTTAGTCCCCAACAAGAAATGGTGGAAGACCTGATGGCAATTATTCACTGTTTCTCTTGTCGGCTCTACGGTCTACGTCGATATGTCCAACCAATTCAAGAAAATATTGACAAAAACATCGACAATCCGGAAAATTGCACTAAAGTAGAAATGGAAGTACAAGTTTAAGGTCGAATTCCCAGGATACACATCATGTATGCACTCAAACGAGAACTTAAAGTCAATCACAAACAATCGGGCTTCTTAGCTGGTTGCGCTGGCTTCTCTCGGTTCGTCTATAACTACGGTCTCAGCATCATGATGTCTTCTTGGGATTTTGACGGTGTTAAAGCTTCGGATGCTAAGCGATTGACTGCTATCAAAAAGATTTTCACCAACGTCACCAAAAAGAATCCTGATTTTGCCTGGTGTAATCAATACTCTTCTCGGATCTATCAAAACTCTTTGAGAGATTTGAAAAAAGCTTTCAGTCGTTGGCGCGATCCGAAGCTTTGTTCAGGGATACCTCAATTTAAAAAGAAACGTCATCAATGTAGTTTTACGGTTGATGATGGACATGGGAAGCGCTTAGTAAAAGCTGGAAAATTTATCAGGATTCCTACATTAGGAACCTTCCGAATTAAAGAAGCTATTCCCTTTAATTGTGGGTCTCAAACTTTCACAATTGCTCGTGAAGCTGGGAAGTGGTTTGTGTCGTTTAAAATCGAGGCTTGCCCCTTACCATCCATGAAACACACCCATAAAAAAGTTGGTGTTGATTTAGGTGTGAAGTGCTTTGCTACGTTATCTGACCACACCAAGATTGAGACTCCTAGTTCGATTAAGAAAGCGAAAATCAAGCTATCGAAACTACAATGGAGAAATCGAAAAAAGGTGCTAGGCAATGGTCAGACAAAACAAAAACCTAGTAAGAACGCCCACAAATACTACCAGAAACTTCGTCAGCAACATCAGCATATTGCCAACAGTCGAGAAGACTTTTTACAAAAAGAGACAACTCGATTAGCTCAGACATATCAAGAAATCAAAATCGAAGACTTGAATGTATCAGGGATGCTTGCGAACCACAAATTAGCCGAGGCGATTTCTTTGTTAGGTTTCTATCGATAAGCGAGAATTACTAACCTACAAACAAGAATTTCATGGCTTTAAGTTGACGTTGGTCGATCGATGGTTTCCTTCATCTAAAACCTGCCACAAGTGCGGTCATAAGCAAGATATGCCCCTTCAAGAGCGAATTTATGTTTGTGGTGGTTGTGGACTTATTGTTGACCGGGATATCAACGCAGCAATCAATATAGAGGGCTGGGAACCAGGTTTTACATAACACTGTCGGTGGCTACCGATAAAACGCCTGTGGAGTAGAAGAAGCCGTCTTCCTACGTATACAAACGAAGCAGGAATTGGACTTCAGACCGATGTCTAGGTTTGTGTAAGATCCATGAAGCAGTTTGAATTGAAAGGTGTCAGTCCAGACCGCTCACCCGATTATCCCTTACTCCCCTTAATCGACCACTCCCTTTACCCCTGATAAGCTACCGTCACCCGTCAAGTCAACCGGTAAAATCAAAGTTTTATTGCGCAGAAGAATTTTTGAAACCAAAATGCTTGATAATGAACCTCACGAATTTAACAGACTTAACTCAAGTTCACATCTACTACCGGATTCACTATGTCCTTACCCAACTTGATTGACAAGTCCACAGCTTCCGATCAACTCCAATTAACCCATCGGCCTCGACGTCTGCGCCGTACAGCAGCCTTTCGTCGGATGGTCCAAGAGACTCAACTGACGGTTAATGACCTGATTTATCCAGTATTTGTGATGGAAGGTCAGGGTCTAAAACCAGAAGTTAAGTCCATGCCAGGGTGTTACCGCTATTCTCTGGACTTATTGCTCAAAGAAGTAACCGAGGCATTTGAACTGGGGATTAATGCGATCGCACTTTTCCCCCTCATTCCCCAGGACTTGAAAGATGCTACCGGTACTGAAAGCTACAACCCGGATGGATTAATCCAACGCACCATCAGAGCAATTAAGCAAGAAGTGCCAGAGCTGATGGTAATTACCGATGTGGCTCTTGATCCCTTTTCCAGTGATGGTCATGATGGCATTGTCAGCGAAGATGGCACTATCCTAAATGACCCCACCGTGGAAGTTTTGATAAAAATGGCCCTATCTCAAGCTGCAGCAGGGGCAGATATGGTAGCGCCTTCCGACATGATGGATGGACGCATTGGTGCAATACGTAAAGCTCTAGATGGTGAAGGCTACACTGATGTCGGAATTCTGGCCTATTCCGCTAAATACGCCTCCGCTTATTATGGTCCATTCCGGGATGCCCTAGATTCAGCTCCTAAATTTGGTGACAAGAAGACTTACCAAATGGATCCCGCTAACGCCCTTGAAGCCCTAAAAGAAATTGACTTAGATATCTCACAAGGGGCAGACATGGTTATGGTCAAGCCCGCCTTAGCCTATATGGATGTTATCCACCGGGTTAGACAGCATACTAATTTACCCGTTGCTGCATACAACGTTAGTGGTGAGTACGCCATGATTAAAGCAGCAGGTCAGAATGGTTGGATTGATGAGAAAAAAGTCATGATGGAAACCCTGACTAGCATGAAGCGGGCTGGTGCTGACTTAATTTTGACCTATTTTTCCAAAGAAGTAGCTAAAATCCTGCAATAAGGCATTGAACCGTAGTTAGCGGTCAGCGGTCAGTTATCAGCCGTCAGCCTTTGGCCTTTAGCTCATTCTTGATAGCACCTCAAGTAGTGTGGTCTTTGGTTGATAGTTGTTCGCGTAGCGTGTGCGTAGCACATAAGCTGTTCCCATGGCGCGCTTGGAACAGGCTTCTAGCCTGTGATAAGTGCGCATTAGCTGGTAACTGAACGCGCACGCGTGCGCGTAGCGCATTAACTGATAACTGATAACTGATAGCTGATAACTGATAGTACCTCAAGTAGCGTGCGTGGCACAGGCTTCTAGCCTGTGATAAGTGCCCATTACCTGATAAATCAAGAAGATATCATTAGGATTGATATTGATAAATTCTCGGCTGTAACCGTTAGTCTGTAGGCGATCAACGGAAAACACAAGCAAGCCTAGAGTTGATAGTCTAGAGTCGAGAAAGGAAAAGTCGCTAGGTTACACATAATATGGTGGTGAAGCAAAATGAGCTAGAGCAATGCTATAGAGTTCTTGAACTGGAGCCTGGAGCATCACCGGAAGAAGTGAACCAGGCTTACAAGGATTTAGCATTTATTTGGCATCCCGATCGTGTGCCTGAGGATAATCCTCGCCTCAAGCAAAAAGCTGAAGAAAAACTTAAGTTACTGAATCAGGCACGAGAGAAATTGCGATCGCATCATAAATCACCCACTGCTTCACAAAAACAAGCTAGGGGCAGAACACAGTATCGGAATTATCGTAATTCAAATCCAAGACCAAAACCACCACCATCAGCCCAGCCAAACCCACCAAACTATTACAAATACAAACAACCAGAACGATCTAGAGCCCAATCATCAACGACCGCTCAACCTCGGACTCCCAAGACTCCTACTAACGCTAGAGCCCAACCATACACTACTGCCCAACCTCGGACTCCCAAGACCCCTGCTGAATCAAGAGCCCAACCATACACTACTGCCCAACCTCGGACTCCCAAGACCCCTGCTGAATCAAGAGCCCAACCATACACTCCCGCCCAACCTCGGACTCCTAAGACCCCTGCTGAATCAAGAGCCCAACCATACACTACTGCCCAACCTCGGACTCCTAAGACCCCTGCTGAATCAAGAGCCCAACCATACACTCCCGCCCAACCTCGGACTACTCAATCCCAAGCTCGGACTGCCCAGCCCCCCGGTAACTCTAGAACCCAGCCATCCACGACCCCTCAAACTCAGGCTCCCAAAGCCCCTCCTGACTTGAGTGGTGCTGATTTTAGGGGAGCAGACCTCAAAGAAAGAGACTTCTCAAATCGGAATCTGCAATCCGCTAACTTAAGTCAGGCTAACCTAAAAGACTGCTTTCTCCATCGGGTCAATCTTGCCGAGGCTAACCTTGAAGGTGCTAATCTCTTTAGAGCAAATTTATTTCAAGCTAACCTCAGTAAGGCTAACTTACGAGAGGCTAATCTGATTGGAGCTGATTTGAGTGGAGCTGATTTGAGTGGAGCTGATTTGAGTGGAGCTAAAGTGGGTTCTAATGGTAAGCTCTTGGTGAAACTGACAGGGGCAAACCTAAGGGGGGCAATTTTGCCCGATGGCAGTATCCACGACTAATAGCAAGTAGTAAATCAATAGCAAAAATAACAGCAAATTTCGCAAATTTCAATTATTCATCATCCCTTTCCAAATCTGGGAAAGGGAGAACAGGCAATCTCTGCCCTCGAAAAACTTCCTCACTACTAATACCTGTAGTTTCTAACCATGAACCCATAGCTTGTATTGAGAGTATACCTAAGAGCATTGGAGCAGTCCCTAGACTTACAAAGAATTTTGTGGGCATTTCTAAATTAAAGAAGTCAGCAGACCTGATTTCTGGTATTTCTGGTTTAGAAGAAGACATCTTGGTTATTTTTAGTACAAATGAACTAAACAAAGGCGAAAATTTCAGATTGGGTTCCTTAAGCAGGAGTGACGCAGCAATCGGCTGCTACCGAAGTAGTATTAATTTGAGAACCGATTGCCATTTAGTGCTGTGAGTGAGAATTTCAACCTCTATTGTCAGCTAAATGAATTGTATTTGCACAACAAATCAGTAGTCTTGAGCTTTAGGGCGGCAGCCCCGCGCTGTACCCGTGCTTGGTCAGCGTCGGTAAGAATAGCCGGGTGACGAGCGTAAAACGGAGTCACCAATTAGAAATCCTTAGGCACAGGGAATGGATACCCACATGTTAGTCTAATAGTTGGTCGATAAACAGGAGGACAAAAAATGAGATCAGCATACCAGTACCGGTTAAGACTAAGTAAGTCCCAGGTTACCAAGATAGAGAAGTGGTTGGACATGCTGCGCCATCAATACAACTATCTATTGGCGGACAGATTTAATTGGTATGAGCAAAATCGTTGCTCCATTAATTCCTGTCCTCTTGTTTGTTATTTGCCCGAATTGAGGAATAACCCTGACTATTTTTCCCAAAAGAGGACTCTGCCTCAACTAAAGAAAGATAGACCTTGGTATGGGGAAATTCACGCTCACGTTTTACAGGATTGTGTCAAGAGAGCAGACCTGGCTTTTAAGCGATTTTTTAAGGGCGATAGCAACGGTAAAAAAAGCGGTAGACCAAGATTTAAAGGAGAGAACAGATACCGCTCATTCACTTTCCCGTCTCTCTCTCAGAACCCTATAAATGGCAATATATTGACCCTTCCGAAATTTGGGCAAGTCAAGATGATTTATCACCGATCTATTCCCGAAGGCTTGAAGGTAAAAACAGCTACCATAACCCGAAAAGCTGATGGTTATTACGTTACGCTGTCAACCCAAGACGATTCCGTCCCGGAAATCATTCCAGTAGATAGCGTTATTAATCCCATTGGGATAGATATGGGTCTTAAGTCGTTCCTGATCAAGTCTGATGGTACTGAGGTGCCAATTCCCCAATACTACCGAAAGGCTCAAAAACGACTTAAGAAAATCCAGAAAGCCCTTAGTCGATCCAAGAAGGGCAGCAATAACAGGAAAAAGGCCGTCCTTAAACTTGGAAAGGCTCACAAAAAGGTAGCTGATACCAGGAAAGATTTCCATTTTAAGACCGCCAAGGAGTTACTGACCAGTCACGATCTAGTAGCTCACGAAAAACTCAATATCAAAGGTCTGGCCAAAACCAAGATGGCCAAATCAGTCCTAGATGCTGGTTGGGGTCAATTCCTGTCTATCTTGTCAGTCAAAGCCTTAAACGCTGGACTCATTACAAAGGCAGTGAACCCTCGAAACACCAGCCAGAACTGCTCCAATTGTGGCAAAAAAGTTTCAAAGAAACTCAAAGATCGCATCCATTCCTGTCCTCATTGTGGCTATGTGGCTGACAGGGATGTAAATGCAGCTATCAATATATTGAATTTGGCGGTGGGGCATCCCGTCAGAAGTAAAGCTGTGTGATTCGTTGGTCAGAAACCTAAATCCTTACGGAATTAGGAGGATTGGCCACAAGGTGAAGAGCCTTGATAACTTGATAACCATGTTGG
>NZ_JAAHHS010000489.1 GCF_010692395.1 Moorena sp. SIO3H5 | reverse complement strand
AGGCAAAAGGCAAGAGGCAAGAGGTAAGAGCTAATCAACTATTATATAGGTATTTTTGGGAATGGAAAAAACTATAATCGCTGTTTACAATTCATTATATAAACCCTATATCAGCTATCGGATTTGTATTTGAACTGGCAAGATGCCAGTTCTACAGGAGGTCTTTTTTTATTGGACAATAAAACTCCGAATTTATTTCTAATCGGGGGTTAGAGGAATTAAAGTAGGGTGGGCAAAGTAAGATAATCATTAATACTCAAAACAATCAAACAGTTTTTGCCCACCCTACAAGCTCCCTAAATCAGCAATCAGTGGATTTATTTTGCCTATTGCCTATTGCCTATTGCCTATTGCCTATTGCCTATTGCCTATTGCCTATTACCTGCTCCCTGCTCCCTGCTCCCTGCTCCCTGCTCCCTGCTCCCTGCTCCCTATCTATAAAATCCTGTTACTAAAATATTCACGATACAAATTATATCTGGGAATACAATCATTACCGATTACTCTGACTAATCCCAGACTTTCTAACAGATAGGTGGCCTGATAATCCAGACGCACAGGTTTAGTAGTTGTCAGTACTTTCTTGAAAGCTTCCAGTAAATTGGGATGGAGAATTAGATTATTTAAAAGTTCTCGCAAATGATGGCGATAAATTCCTGATTCGGTGGGGGCGGTTTCTAAAAGATGCTCCATGGTGATGTTGGTATTTTTGCTAAGAGTAGAGAAAGCCAGCTTCAGCAAATAAGGATGTCCTCCTAGCATTTCCATTAATTGTTGCCCTGATTCAACCGATAAACTTAAGCCATAGCGCCCAGCTAAACTCTGAATATTGTTTAAATCAAAGTCTGATAACTCTACTGCTTCTCCCACATTAAAAGGAGACTGATTAATATCCAATTCAATATAAACTTCGGTAGAATAAACGACAATCAACCGCAGGTTTTTCCAAAGTTGATTGTTTTTAGAATCCTCATGCCACGTGCGCAGCAACCCTAGAAATTCTCCAGCTACTTCTGGATAGGGAAACACTCGGTCTACTTCATCCAAACACAACACTACAGGACTGGATAATGAGGCTAATAGATACTGCTCAAAATATCGTTGACAATTTACCTTACTATATAACCGTTTACTCCAATACTTATCCAACTGGTCTGATAAGTCTAAGTTATCACCAACTCGCACGCAAAACGACTGTAAAAATATATCCAAGTCATGGCAAGGTAATTGATTCAGATTCAAATAAACCGTGCCATAACCCTGAGACTTAGCATAATCAAGAATCCGATTACTAAGTAATGTTTTACCCATCAGCTTTGGTGCTTTAATCCGAATTAGCGCCCCTGGTTGTAAGATATTTTGATAACACTCAGCATCTTGGGGACGTTCTATATAAAAGTCTCCAATTTTAGGCGTTGTCTGTGGTTGATTATTGCTACTATTTGTGCTATGACTGTTGCTATTATTAGTTGGTAATTCAATACCAAGTAACGTTAAAAATTCTGGTATAGACTGAGGGCGATCCCTAGCCACCAATTTCATGGCATTGAGAATGGCTCGATTTATGCGTCCACTAATATTGGGATTAAAATCCTTTGGTGGTGGTAATACACCTCCTTTAGCCCGCTCGTCAGCTGGTACTGGTTTATTTCTAGTTAAGAGCACATACAAGGTAGCGGCCAAAGCATAAACATCGGTGTAGGGACCCTGTTGCGAACGCCACTCATATTGTTCCAGAGGAGCATAACCTGGAGTCAGGGCACAGAGATAAGTTTGGGTCACCCCAGGGATAAACTTAGTCGCAAGGCCCAAATCAATCAACACCGCACCAGAACCATCCTTACGCACCATGATGTTATTGGGTTTAACATCCCGATGGAGCAACCCTTGCTGATGAATGTCCCTGAGGGCGCTACCAATTTGCTGGATGTAGAGCAAGGCTTTCTCTTCTGAGAGCACACCCTGCCGTTTCACCAGAGCCGACAAGGTTTCCCCCTCGATGTATTCCATGATTAGGCAGGGCAGTTCACCTTCTCGGATAATTTCTTCACATAAGCCGACTAGATGAGGATTCCCACAGCTACATTGGGCTAACTTTAACGCTTCATTGGCGAATATTTTCCAATAGTCTAATAACTTATCTTGGCGGAGTACATCATTAAGGATAGTTTTAATAACGATGCGATCGCCTGTTTTATTTCGCGCTAAATAGGTAATACCCAGGCCACCTTGTCCTAGTTTTTTTTCGATAGTGTACTTACCCTTTTGTAGCCGATAACCAGGGGGCCAGGTAAGATGACTTATGCCGTTAGGTAGCTTAGTAGTTGAGGGAGGTTTATCTGGAGCATCAGGGTCTCGAGCACTAGGATGTATTTTTTGTGTCGTGCTGCTCTGAGGACTTTCAGGGGAATTAAACCAGCGTTTAATCCCATTAATTAACCGGTTATTGAATAGGTGCATTGACAACGTTGTAAATCTATAAATCCGGTAAATGGAGCAGGGGTTGACCCTTCAATTATTGATACAGTTGCTTATGGCTTAAACTGCCAACACAGCGCTGCATCGCTCGGAGTATTGTTTTACAAGTCAGATGCACTCTGATTCATTTCGGATACCAGACCTATCCACTAGTTAACTTGAGATAGGTGTGATAGTTCAACACTATTAATTCTAGCGTTACTCATCAAGTAGCGTGAGCTAAAAGCTCAGGGCTGACGGCTGACCGCTGTTCGCGTAGCGTTCGTGTAGCGCATATGCTGACCTCCCGATTCCCGATTCCCGATTCCCGATTCCCGATTCCCGATTCCCGACTCCCTAATCATCCTCCCAGCTGTTACTAAACGTATCAAAGGGTTCCGTTGCACCTGTCCAATTAAAATCATTAATTCGTAAACCAACTAAACCCCGTTGTTGAACGGGATTATAGCGCAATAAAATATTGTAGCTTCGACGAGAATACTCTACAAAGAAGTCAGTCCTAATTGCCTCATTTGTATCTAAATTTAGGTAAGTCTGGAAACCAACTCGAAACGGACCATAGAGTTGTTGGGTAATACCAGCATTAAGGATGCGATTATCTGCAACTCGGTCAAATAAAAATGGTGATGTGTTGCCTAAGGCTACTTGACTATAGCCAATATTAAAACCGGTATAGTCGAGAAAGGGTTTAGAAAAATGACCGAATTGGCCAGTTAACCCAATGCTACCACGGAGAAATTCTTGAGAATCACCGTTACTATAGGCACTAGCCACACCCCTAATTGATGAATTTAGTTGAACATTGGGTAAAATTGGTGCTGGTGTATAGCGCATACCTTCTTCAGCAGTTGCTGGCAATATATCACCTTGCCAAAGGGGTTGTGTCCAGTTTAGAGTTGCACTCCCTTGATAACGGGTTAAACTAATCCGATTGTTATCCCGAGGTGGCAGAGGTAGCAAGTCGCCTCGATCTGTGTTAGCGTTAATACGCTGAACGCCAGCTTGATATCGAATGGTCAAACCGGTTTGCCCGATGGGAATTTTGGGTGATTCAAGTACACCACCAATACTACTCTGAACGGTTTGGAAACCCAAAGAGCCATTGAAAAGGCGATCGCGGTAGCTGGATTCCAAGGTCAGGCGATGAGGGTAAGTAGTGCCAATAGTTTGTCGGAGCCGCAAACTTCCCCTAGTTTCGTTTTCTAGATCATCAGGATCCAGACTAGTGAGTTCTGCCGAACCGATTAGTGTAGTGCGTGGCCCTAAGGAAGCATCGAGGTCAACAAGCAAACCAAAGTTAGCGGGATCAATTACGCCACCACCTTCTGCATCATTGTTCTCATCTTCATCATTGTCTCCAATAATGGCTTTTTGAAGATAGAACTGTGGTGTTAGACTAAATCGCACCGAGGGAGTGTCAAGCACCTTGAAGCCACGCTGAATAAACAGACCACCCCGGTCGTCATCATCATACCCAAAATCCAATAAACTCGGTTGTCGCTCACGGCGGTCAATCACAAACCGTTCGCGAAATGTGGGCAAGGAAAACCCTTGATCAAACACCAGTCGAGGATTCTTAGCAATTACTTCATCTACTTCTGGGGAAATCCGCCTAAATCGAGCACTTCTAGTGCGCCATTCCAACTCTGGTGGAGAAAAGGGGTCATTGGTAATTCTGACATTAGTAGCAACTCCTTCTAACCCGTCAAACTCCACCCGGTCTGCTTCATAGCGGAATCGATTGATAGTCCCTTCGATGTCGGGGGATTGGATAGTGGTTGTGGTTGCCCCAGTTTCAGAATTGGGAATAATCCTAGCACCAAACTCAATGGCAAAGGCTCCGGGATTACTAATTCCAGCTAAGGGCTGGCCATTAATAATTCTACGGCTGACCGGTTCAGTTGGGGTGCTTTGCCCAGAATCTGAATTTGCTCTGACAAATTCTCCCCTAGCCTTCAAAACCACACCAGTATCTTGAACAAAATAATACTCAAAGCGCTCTCCCTCTATCACCTGGTTACCACGAGTCAGAGCCACACTCCCATCCGCAACCACAATCTTATTAGGCAAGTTGACTTGCAAACGGTCAGCTTCTAGTAAGGCATCTTGAAACCGCAAGGTAACATTACCCACCGCTGTAATCACTTGTCTAGTGTCGTCATACTCCTGACGGTCTGAAGTCAGTTCAAGTATGTCTGGCTCATTAGTATCTAAGGTATTTGTGGGAGCAGTAACCTCGGAATCTAACTCGGAACCAGATTGAGGTTGAGACGAGTCTTGGTCTGATGGTGGTGCAGTTTCTTCTAGGGAAGGTGGGTTAGATTGTTCAGGGATGATTAACTCAAACTCTCTAGTCTCTCCCCCCCGCTCTTGAGCTATAATACGCTTGCTCCTAGAAATTGGCAAAGGGCAATTTGGACTTATGCTCAAGGGGTGATCTGGCCTGGGTAAGGTTTCGAGAGTAGAACATCGTTTGGGGTAAGAGTTAACAGCGAAGAATCTTTCTTGATTCCCAGGATCAGGTGTTAGCTCAGGTTTAATCTGAGGTTGGCTATTAGGTTGGCGTTGCTCAATTGAAGTATGAATGGGCGATCGCGTAGTTTTGGGAAAGCCCCCTAAATCCCCCGAGCGAGCAATCCCTCGCTCGGGGGGACTTGGAAGGTTTTGTTCCCCCCAGCGAGCAATCCCTCGCTGGGGGGAACAAAACA
>NZ_JAAHHS010000488.1 GCF_010692395.1 Moorena sp. SIO3H5 | reverse complement strand
TCCATTTCGGGTGAACTCGCCGTTGCACTAAGGCAAAGATGCCTACCGTAGTAGTAACCAAACCACCAAATCCCATCAAACCCGGCCAGTTAATTCCTCGACGGCTTAAGTCGAAATAATCCAGTATTACAAAGTCTGTTTGAGTTATGGTTTCACCTTCGGTTACAATCACATCTCCTTTCCGAACTGAAACCATCATTGGTTCCACTTTTTCTGCTGCCTGTTCTGCTATGAGCTTGGTTGATTCTTTATCTTCGATCAAGTTGGGTTCTAAAACTCTCACTAGTAAATACTTGGCTAGTGGTTGAGCTTCCTGAGGCATCAGGCTACTCAAGTTTAGCTTCACGGTCTTTTGGATCAGATTTGGTGGTAATCCTGGAACCATACCTTGGGTCAGGATGCGACTAGCAGCCTCCTTAATGACGATGCGGGTTTTCTGCCAATCTTGATCTGATAGATCCAGTACCGAAACATCATCTAGGCTACTGAATTCAGGGCTAAGGTATGCTGAGAGCTGAGGCAACACCTGAGCGTACTGTTGGCGAGCAGCAGATATTGACTCAATCAGAGCTGAAAACTCTTGTTCAGAAGACTGTTGACGGTAGCTTTGCAGTTCACTTACTGCCTCAACAAAAGCTACATTTAATGAATTTTCTGCCGGAGTCGGTGGTTTGGCTTCAGAATCAAACCCGTTGACATGGTTATCGATATCTGAAAATGCCAAGATAGCCCGCCATTCCCATTCCTTACTTTGGCGCAAATACCGCTGGGTGGCGATGGATAGTACATCAGTTTTTACAAAAGGAAAAACACCGCTGTTAGTGCGCAGTTCTTCCACAGCGTCCAGAGACTTCTCAAGATTTTGAGAAATTCTTTCTGTAACAGATTTGTCAATCATCAAGACTGGTTGAGCACCTCTTTGAGCTTCTTTGCGTCTCTCAGCTGTTGTCTTAGAGTCCTCAACCAGAGCATCGAATGGTGCCCGGACTGTCTGTGGTGCTACTGTGTCTACATCTAGCTGTGGCTGATTGTAAAAGCGCCCTCCCATAACACTGGTCAGGGAAACCACTGCTAAAGTCCACATTACAGGTAGAGTAATTTTCTGTTGAAGTTGGTGCTGGCTTTTGCCCCAATTTTTTCCTGAAGTTAGGCTAGTGGAAGTACCTTCACAATGGGTTGGAGATTCTGTGAGCTGTAGAGGTTGTCCTTTTAAATTCTCCTGCTGTGATTGGCTAACTGAGGATTGTGCAGCACTAGAGGAGTTAAATCCCAAAAAACTGCGAAGGTGCTGAGATGTTCGCCGTAATTGCGTGATCGGCTGCGTCAGCGAATTGAACGTTTTCATAGCACAGGAAAGGCAATGTCTGGTAACAGTAGCGGTCTGCTCACAATTTGCTGTGTGGTGGTGGCATTTTGCTTAAAGACATCTACATTTATTGATTATTCATAAAAAACACTGGAAAGTCTTCCTCCACTCATTTTAAATCCACTCATTTGACATGGGTAGAGCGCAGGTTGCGTGGGAAACTTCCAGTTACAATCACGCCTTGTATACTGTAACAGTAACTGGAGTTTGCGAACAGAAAACTTGATTAAAGTGGTATAGACTGACTTTACGCCGATTATCGTTTCGTGATTACCTTGGTCAATCCCCATGGCTATTGCTTGGGTTTGACTTCCAGATGATTCACAGACCAACTTCACCGTAAATACGCCTACATCATTATTATTTACAACTTTAGCTTTTCTTTCTTTAATCGATTCCCTAGGGGAACTTGGGGTAATTCGCATTAGTCGCTGTCGAGTTGGTGATAAAATAGCTACTCGCATTGAGATAATCCTCAATCATGGAGTTGTAAGTCCATGCAGACCACCTAATCCAAGCGGTGCGACCCTAGGCCGCGAAGGATTTCTCGCGGCCTAGGAGGCGCGCACCGTGATGATTACGATTGTTAACCGCGACTGAAGTAAGCAGTCTTGCAGATACTCCAGCTTAGGGGTTGTGGCTGGAAGTTCTTACCAGGATTAGGCTCAATGGTCTAGTCACACTTAGGCTTAAGTCTTACCCCATAAGCACCCTTTATTGCGGGGTCAGTGACAGAATATAATTCCAGACTTGACTGATTTTTAGTTTACAAGGCTCAGAAGCCAGTGTTTTTTTTAGATCATCTTAGTTTAACTGGTTTATATTAGTTTTACCTATAGCTGTGGTAGCAAATTCAACACCACGGGTGCAACACAGGCCATGAAAATTTTATGTACTATCACGTTTGAGGCTACAGCCCCTTGTAGGTAAAACTTCATTTTTGGTTTGAAAGTCCTTTTATTGAACAGCTTATCGAGATCCGATCACCCTTGGTGCTACCACAGCTAGCTTCTGAAACTGAGCTATCCCTGAAACGTCATATACACCTGACCACACTGCCAACAACTGGTCTGCTAATTGCCATGGCTCAACCCCAGTACTGTTGAGGTTAAGAGCCACCAACCAGGGCACTGGAATACCGATGATACCGTTATAGGCACCAGCTAAAGCACCTGTTAAGGCAGCAGTAGTTTGTGATTGATAGCCTGTAATAGCTGCACGAGTTACACAGAGGTGAAAATCTTCTGGGGTGTTTAGGAAACAGTACAATGCTAAGGCAATCGATAAAGAGCAGTCATCCTCAGACTCATTTCTACGCCTTTGCTCTCGACGCAGCTGGATAACAGTTTGTTCTAAACTTGCCCCAAGCTCTAGTAGACTTTGTACTTCTTCCAATTGTTGCACCCAGGCATTTTGATTTTCATAGTTCCCTAGGTAGGCAATGATTTGGGAAATCAGGTTAGGGCAGTCAAGTTTTTCGGTAAGGGCGATCGCTATTGCCCAAGCTATTGTCAAGACACTCTCAAACCTTTCAGAATCATTTTGCCAAATTGCTGCTGCCTGTAGCAGCTTTTGCCGCAACTTGACTTCATCTTCATGAAAAAATAATGCTATTGGTAAGGTTGCTACTGCTGCTTCGCTACTGTTGGCAGTCCCTTTTAATGAAAGGATAGAGGGTTGAGCCTTTTCACAGTGCACTAACCAATCGCCTAAATCGAGGTTGCCACAGCGAATCAAACTTTCAATACCACAAGTAGCAATCTTGCTCCAATCGGAAATCGCCTTACTCAGACCAGCATCCCCAAGGGAAACCGGTCGAAATCTTACTTGAGCTGGTGGTAACTTTTGGCAGCAACTCCCAGCCAGGATTTCTCCCACAAGGCTACCTAACAAGGCACCTCTAAATCGGTTCAAAAGTGAGTACCGCATCCATATTTTGTCAAGAAATCTAGTGTGCTCTTAAATTGCCTTTTTCAACCCGCAAGGCAGCACCCATAACCTTTTTGATTTTAATTACCAATCGATTGTCTCAATGTCACCACTAGAGCCTGTAACCCCAGTCTATAGCTGTTAGCTCCAAAACCACTAATCTGACCAACTACCACTGGTGCAATGAACGAATGATGTCTAAAAGCTTCTCGTTGATAGATGTTGCTCAGATGAACTTCTACAGTTGGCAAGGCTACCGCAGCTATTGCATCTCGAATAGCCACACTGGTATGGGTATAAGCAGCAGCATTAATTAAAATCCCGTCGTGGTGTCCTAAAGCTTCATGTATCTTATCGACTAAGATACCTTCATGATTAGACTGCAACGCTGTCACGCTTGCCTCAAGCCTTTGCCCTTCTTCCTCTAGAAGATAGTTAATCTCATCCAAGGTTACAGATCCATAAATACCTGGTTCTCGCTGTCCCAGTAAATTAAGATTGGGACCATGGAGAACCAGGATACTTAGACGTTTTCGAGAATCACCGGACACAATGACTATCTAATTCCGACGACACCTTGGGTCATTAACAGGAATGGGGATTGGTTCTGGTTCAGGCTGAGCCTCAGGACCTAATAGCGCTTCAATAAGCTTGCGCGCCCATTCTTGAATTTTTTCCAAAACCTTTTCTATATAGTCCATCAAGCAAAAAGCTCCTATAAGACCACTTGTATCTTTTCTTTTACACTTTCAGTTCCCTAACTGGTTAAAAACCATTACTGCTTTTTGAGCAGATCAACAAGGGAATCAGTCTTGCCTAAGGTTTTTTTGGCTTGACCATGACTCTGAGAAAGGAAAAAGAACAAAGTGTTGTATCTATTATGTTAATTAGGCTAGCACATTTTATACAATTCATTCAACCAAGATACATTAACTGTGTTTATACCCTCACCAGCATAAGACCTATCAGTTGCCTAACTCAGTCAGCAATATTTGGCGAAAGGCTTGCCTGGTTTCGGGCTTCAAATAATTCTGTTGTAACCTTTGCCACTGCTGCCATGATTTGTAGCGGTTGGCCTGTAGTAACTGAGCCAGCTGGGGAGCCTGGTATTTTAGGTCCCTTGTGAAAGACAGAGTTTAAGAATTCGTCTAAAACCATACTGTCGTGGAATATCACCTAAGATGCCTGGAATTTGCTTCATATCTTCCACATAGTCCTTATAGTTAGGACTATATAGTTCAGTAAATAGATTCATTTGGTAACGCACCCGCTTGGCTTGCTTACGTAGATCGTGAATCATTGCTCCACGAATGGCTAGCAGTGATTCAACTGCTGCTGGTTTCAGCTGCTTTGGAGTTTGGCTACCAGCATCCTGAAGATCAACGCCCACTAGCCAAGCGGGGTGAAGTAACAGGCTGCTGACAATGGGTAAGAGTAAATCAGGTAACACTGCAGCCGCTGGCATCTGAGCCATTTCTTTATAGGTGGGTTTTTTTAGCCACAGTTTTAAGGTTTGCTTAAGCTTTTGGTGTGGCTTACCTTGCAGAACGTCCCGAACTTGTTTTAAAGCTTTGCACCGCTTTTTTTTCAAGTAAACGTAGGCTTGCTTTAATGCTTTCCGTTCTTGGGCAGGTAACTTGGGTTGGTAACCTTTGTGGAGGGTTTCTTGGAGGCTGGCAACCGTTAAGGATTTTCTCCAAGAATGTTGCACTATCTACAAAGATGTGTTATATTTTAAAAATATATTCAGTTTCATTAGAGATACTTTGCGACTTACATTAAACCCGAAAACCAAGGGTTTAAGGGTTGCGTTTTTTGTCAATAGTGGAATCAAATTTATGCGCTAAGCCGGGCATAGTCCGGGTTTAGCCTTGGGAGATACCCCCTGGCTGGCAAAATCCAGCTTGCATT
>NZ_JAAHHS010000487.1 GCF_010692395.1 Moorena sp. SIO3H5 | reverse complement strand
TAGAGTCAAATTTAATCCCAAAACCGTTTACCCAGAATTCTTTACCCCGACAATTGCGGCGAAGTCTACTGTGCCAAAAATTATGCACTTGCCTAAACTTCTATTGAGTAATAATTCTCATATATACGTGGAAGGAAATGTGAGCATTGATCCTAGTGCTGTTATTTCAGCAGGGGTAATTTTGCGAGCAGATCCAGACAGTAAAATAACGATTGCAGCCGGTGTTTGTATCGGTATGGGAGCAATTATTCATGCTCACAAAGGTACTGTGGAGGTGGAATCAGGAGCAAGTTTAGGGGCTGGGGTTCTAGTCGTGGGGAAGGGAAAAATTGGCGCTAATGCTAGTATTGGCTCCCTGACGACAATTTGGAATCATTCTGTGGAATCTTTACAAGTGGTGCCCTCAGCGTCGGTGTTGGGAGATAAGGGGCGTCCATTACCGAAAGAGTCTCAACCAACTCCTGATAGCTTGGAGCAGAAACCTCAGGAGTCGTCATCAGCTGTACCTGATCAAAGCTTTACCACTGAGTCTGTTAATGGTAAAGTGCCATCCACCACTACCACGGTGGCTACAGATACAACAGATACAATGCAAACCAACTCTATAGAGACTAATTCTACAGAGACTAATTCTACAGAGACTAATTCTATAGATACCAATACTACAGAGAGTAATACAACAGAGACTATTGAATCTGAGACGACCCCTGAGTCGCAGACAGAATCACCAGCTCCAAAGACTCAGCCTACTGTTCATGGGCAGGGGAGCTTGAACCGATTACTGGATACTCTGTTTCCTTACAATCAATCTTTTAATAGTTCTAGCAAAGACACATAACAGCTGCGTAGACTTATTGCTTGTTTGCGTTCGCGTAGCGTGACTTTAAGTCAATCCCATAAAAATTTCCTAGACCCATCCCTTTTATGCGTTCGCGTAGCGTGACTTTAAGTCAATCCCATAAAAATTCCGTAGACCCATCTGTTGTTTGCGTTCGCTGCGCGATGCTCCTTTCGAGCCGCTACGCGATCGCATAAGCGCGGAAGCTGAGGCCTTTGGCCAAGGTCAATGCCATAGCGACTCCCTAGAACCATCCCATAACAGCTCCTCAATCACAATAACTCCTGGCTTATCTGAGGGAACACTCCGCTTTCTGCCAACTCAAAGTCGGCAAAGTCAAAGCCTGGTGCAACAACGCAGCTCACCAGAGAAAAACTACCATCTTGTGAAGGAATCGCCCCAAACCATGTACCGCGCGGCAAACAATAGTAAGGATGAACACCATCTGTCAAACCGGCTCCCAGTAGTATCCCCCGCTGTGAACCGGTCTCGTCAAGGTAGTTGAGACACAATGGTACACCAGCATGATAAAACCACAGTTCATCAGACCTAATACGATGCCACGATGAATATTCACCACTACGGAGGAGATAATAGATTGAGGTAGCAACAGACCGATCTCCAAAAGGTGTCTTTAGCACCTGATCTGATCGATACATCTCTCGATAAAACCCC
Organism: Moorena sp. SIO3H5; assembly: GCF_010692395.1. Classification (GTDB taxonomy): domain Bacteria; phylum Cyanobacteriota; class Cyanobacteriia; order Cyanobacteriales; family Coleofasciculaceae; genus Moorena. The sequence continues at coordinate 3,707 of NZ_JAAHHS010000487.1, read as the reverse complement.
CCCTCAGGATGTGGTACCAGTTGCAATGCTTGTATAATGTACTCCGCATCCATATCTGTTCTATCTTCTATGGTTTTTACCAACGTTCAATAATAATGGTTTGTCGTGCGTTATGCAGTTACGATAGTCTTTCTTGCTGATTTTTCCAGTAAAACGTATCTTTACTGTTCCCTAGTTCAGAGGACTTTTACCAAATCATTTGCTCCATTGGGACTTTGACTAAATCCCTCAATGTTAACTCCTAGCCACCTGCGCAGTCTTGACAACACCTAGTCGAGGCTGGTATAATATTTCGGGCTTTATTACGGAATTTAGGAAAAATGTCTCCAGAAAAGTTTTTGTCATCCAGTGTTTGGGTGGCCAGGGTGAAAACTTTCTTCCAGGCCATGGATGTCGATCGAGATGGATTTTTGTCCCTCTCCGACTACGAACATACCGCAGATAGGTTGGTCGAACTTGGAGGTGATCCGTCGAGGTCTCAAGAAATCCGGGAGCTGTTTCGCGCCCTGTTTAAAAACATGATGGCTGGAGGGGCTCCGGTCGATGGCAACACCAGAATCAGCGAAGAAGAGTGTGTCGCCAACGCCGCGAAGGCCGTCACCTTGGTCGAATCGGCACGGGAAGTGGCTAGGCGCAAGAACGAAGTATTCTTTGATATCATCGACACCGATAACTCCGGAGAGATCTCCAGTGAAGAGTACCGGAAGTATCTGGCAATATATTTCGGGGAAGAGGACTCTGACCGCGCCGATCAAGCTTTCAATAGCATTGATGTTGATGGCAACGGTTCCATCAGCCGCGACGAGTTTATAGAAGGTCATATACACTACTGGTTTGAAGACGGTAGCGACCCAAGCTTTTTTCCGCTTCCCTATGGGCCGTTAGTCGATCAATAGAACTATTTAATCAATATTTTGTGGCATTTTTTTCGACTTTGGGTAGTCGGAAAGATGTAGTGATTTGTCTACGGTCTGGTAAAGGTAACGGGAGCTAAAATCACTACTTGTATAGCGCTACGCGCAAGGCAAAAGGCAATAGGGAATAGGCAAAAGTTTACTACAACAGCTTTTCAGTTTTTATCAACGTCAAACACCTTAATGCTTAGTGCTATATATATAGCAATTCTTTTTCCTAATCAGGTACAATTTTATGGGTTTTAGGAAATAAGTAAGAAGTAATAAGTAATAAGTAATATAGCGTTTCTAGGACTCATGAGGTACACATTATTTTTTACATCTTACCTGCTCCCTGCTCCCTGCTCCCTGCTCCCTGCTCCCTAAAAACCATAAATTTGTACCTCACAAGTCGTAGAATTGCTATATAAATAGGTTATGAACAATCTTGCTGTGTGTTGATGCAGTCGCTCATGGGGAAAACCCCCGCAGGTCGGCGCTGCAGTCAAAGTTTGGGGAGTTTGGGGAGATTTTGATTAAGGGTAATTATCGGAATATCATTTGACACCTTGGCTGGAGCAGGAAAAGATGAGTGCTGTTATAACGGGCTTAGTGACAATAAATTAGCGATCGCATAGCGTGACTTTCAGTCAATCCCATAGCGTCACCAAAAGTCAATCCCGTAGCGTGACATGCAGGTCAATCCCATAAAAATTCCCTAGACGCAGGCTAGCTTGAGGTTAGGTAATTTTTTAAAGCTTCTGGCACATTAATCGCTGTCTCCAACCCCCGCACGTTCGCCCACTTGGTGTCCTCATCCCAGAAAATGTTTTCGAGGTTTGCCTCATGAAGGTCTGCCGAGCGGAGGTTTGCCTCACGAAGGTCTGCCCCACTGAGGTTTGCCTCACGAAGGCCTGCCGAGCGGAGGTCTGCCCCACTGAGGTCTGCCGAGGGAAGATGTGCTGAGCGGAGGTCTGCCCCACTAAGGTCTGCCCAGCTCAGGTCTGCCGAGCGGAGGTCTGCCCCACTGAGGTCTGCCCCACTGAGGTTTGCCCAGCTTAGGTATGCCCAGCTGACATCTGCCCCACTGAGGTCTGCCCCACTGAGGTATGCCCAGCTTAGGTTTGCCCCACTGAGGTCTGCCTGCCTAAGGAATCGTCTAATTGTTATTAAAAAATTGTCAAACTCAACGCTATTGCTGTAGCTAATCATGCGAAGCAATCGCTGACGATCAAACCCTTCCGTGTCTGGTTTACCGCAGGGATGGAAATCAATTTTATCCTTAAGTTCATTCTTTTTCTCGGCGTAACGGTTTAATTCTAGGAGCAAAATCATGGTATTGAGACCAGCAGCGATATCTACCTGTCGCTGACCTAACTCAACGCCATGCTTGCGCAATTTTTGACCGGTTTTCTGGGGTAGGGTGGTTTCGTCTAGGATGTCAATAAATTCCCCATTGCACCAGCACAAATAGAAATCTTCCAAGCGCTCAAATAACTCCACCGGTCGAAAGTCATCACTGGTATCTAGCAGCGCCATCAAATAGTCCACAATTTCTGGTGTTAGTCTGCCGTAACCTAGTAAATCGTAGATTTCCTCTGCCAGCTGATCGTGATTGATAGTAAATCCTCGACCCTTCTTACGGGGTTCTGTCCACTCTTCGAGGCTTTCTTTCAAGCGCAGAGCACACAAAAACTCACCAAAACTTTTATGGACAAACTCCACTGCCCCTTCTTTGACAACAGAACCAGAGGCTGGTCGCAGGTAAAACGCCGCCAAGGCATTTCTGAGGGGGTTTTCGCCAATGCGCTTTTGGGCTTTTTCTAGGAGTTCTCTGGCACCATCATCTCCTTTCAGGCGTTCCTCAATCATAGTCATAGAAGCCCATTCCCCACCAGCTTGGGTAACGCATAACCCCGCTTCGGTCAGAATCCGCCGCAAATCGTCGGTTTGCTGTTCAGTTAGTTCAAAATTGAGGTCTTCGGGACGCTGCTTGGTCAGTACCCAGTCTAGGGCGGTTTGATAAATCAGAATTTTGGCATTAATACTGCTAGTCCCCTCAAACATTTGGTCTGTTAATTTACCATCCCGGTGCATAGCTGCTAACAGGTAGAGTAATAGGGGCTCTTGGGCTAATTCCTTTACTCGTTCTGGACAGTGTTGGGCTTGCAAAAACTTCTTAAACCCAGTGGCTTTATCCTGACCAACGAGGTTTCCCCAGTTGCTAAACCACTGCTGCTGGAGGGTCTTATCCATCAGTGCTATTTGCACCCGCTCCAGATTCCTTGGTGTAACAATCCCTTGCAATGCCAACTCTCTGCCGGTAACTAAAAACCGATGTCCCAATTGGGGGTTTCGCTGGCAGTTTTCTTGATAGTACCCCACCTTTTTGAGAAAATCTTCAATACCGCCAGTAGTTCTCCCCTGCATCCGCAACTCATCAAAGCCATCCAGTAAGAACAAAAAACGAGTATTGGGGTCAGTCAACCAGCCATCTTTCTTGGCAAAATCTGCCTGAACAGAAGCGCTGAGGGTATTCTCGATATTTTCCTCAAAAGCATGAATATCCCGCAGTCGAATTAATATAGGTGTCCAGATCGGATGCAAGTGCTGGCGCACCCAATCCGCAAACATCCGACAAAAGACACTTTTCCCGCGCCCTGGTCCCCCCTGAATAAACATCACCTGATCATGTTGGCCAGGATTAGTAAGCTGCTGTTTTGCCCAACTTTCTAAGTTAACTGGGTTTGCCTGTTTTTTTACCTTGTAGGAAAAAGGGTGGGAGACCACTTTAGCCCGGACCAACTTCTTTCA
>NZ_JAAHHS010000486.1 GCF_010692395.1 Moorena sp. SIO3H5 | reverse complement strand
TAGGTTGGCAGGTTGGCAGGTTGGTAGGTTGAAAGTTTAAGGTTAGCAGGTTAAAGGTTTGAAGGTTTAAGGTTAGCCGGGTGTTCGCCTTTGGCGTTCGGTGAAGGGTTGGTTAGCCTGCTTAAGCTTGAAGGTGGACACTCAACATTCAACTGCCCTATTGAGTGACTAATTACTAGGATCAGGTTTCCTCCTCTAGGACTGTGGTAGATTCCGACAACGGAATAGTTTTCTGTGAACTCGAACAGTCACTATCGGGCATGGTTTCCTCCTCTAGGACTGTGGTAGATTCCGACAACGGAATAGTTTTCTGTGAACTCGAACAGTCACTATCGGGCATGGTTTCCTCCTCTAGGACTGTGGTAGATTCCGACAACGGAACAGTTTTCTGTGAACTCGAACAGTCACTATCAACCATGGTTTTCTTTGGTGCTGGCACGGTGGAAACGTCAGATTCTAGCCCTACGGATGAATCAAGGCTACTAAACGAGAATGTTGGCAAGGTTTTGGTTAAAGGTTTCAGTGCTTCTAATACCTTCTCAGCGGACTGGTAGCGACTTCGGAAGCTATAGCGCACCATTTTGTTGACCACTGTCGCTAATTCAGGACTGACCTGTGCCTTATCGAGCCAAATTACGTCTCCAGTTATGGGATCTGTGGGTAATTTGCTAGGAATTATGCCAGTAAGCGATCGCACAGCAATCATACCTGTGGCATAAATATCACTGTTAAATCTTGGACTACCCACAGCTTGTTCATTAGGCATATAACCTTTAGTACCAATGCCCACAGTGAAATTAGTCAGGTTTCGTTTTGAATGCAATTGATTAGTAATTTGTTTAACAGCACCAAAGTCAATTAGCACCAGCTTGTGATCTGATTTGCGCCGAATTAGATTATCGGGTTTAATATCTCGGTGAATCACACTGTGACTGTGGACAAACTGCAATACCTGTAGAATATCTACCAATATGGCAATGACATTGGCTTCAGGAAGAGGTTTCTGTGGTAACTCATCGCCGAGAGGATGACCTTTAATAAACTCTTCAACTAGATAAAATTCTTGATTTTCATCAAAATAGGCTAACAGCTCAGGGATTTGGTGATGTTTGCCCAACTTTTCCAGAATTTCTGCTTCCGTTTGAAATAACCGTCGAGCCAGTTGCCAGTGTTGAGGATTATTGCTACTAGGTTTGAGCTGCTTGACCACACAGTGCGGATTTCCCGGTCGCTGGGTGTCTTCAGCAATAAAGGTTTCGCCAAATCCTCCAGCACTAAGTCGTTTGATGATTTTATAGCGTCCACTTAACTTAGTAGTTAATAGTTCCTGTTCCCTCTCCTCCAGCAAATTCTTTAAATCATCCTGTCCAGAGATAATTTCTTGGACAATGGGGGCAGAAACGTAATGTTTGAGAGTTTGGCGTAGTTGCTGTTTATTCTTCAGGTCTTGCATTGCTCCCATAGCGCTACAGAAAAAACCAGTGAGAGTTATGTTAACTATAGGCACTGCTGTAGGCAAAATTAGCCCCTGAGACACGAAAAATAGATAACTGATTTCTCCCCAAGTGATTACCCCAAGCACTGTCCAGCCTAGGCAAACTTGCCATCGCTTAATCCGACTGAATAAGTACCTTACGACATTAACCCCCAAGAAGATCAACACTCCTCTGTGGATAGGATTGGGAATTGCTTGGACAATCCGACGACCTTCGAGTAGTGTTGCGATCGCATTAGCATTGATTTCCACCCCAGGCATTCTGTCGGACACAGGAGTCCGATGAAAATCTGCTAATGAGCTAGCAGTTGGTCCAATTAACACAATCTTGTCTTGGAAAGACTTACCATCATCTAGGCGAGTGTGCCAGCGATTATCATCTAAGACATACCAGAAGGGAATAGATGTAAATGCATCCGAACCGTAGAAGAAAATATTCTCTGGTTTGGGCTTCGTCCTCAGTCCTGATTGCTGAGCAGCTGCCTTCGCGTAGCGTGGCCTTTTGGCCAAGGTAGCCTCGTTAAACGAAGGTACTGTAAAAATAAGCTGATCAGATGTTTCTGCCAATTCTGGATTATTCTTAGCCCAAACTTTGGGAAACTGATTGGCTAGACGATAGATTCTGCCATCCGGCTCAATGGGATAATTAATCGAACCTACAGATAGCTGGGGTGTCTCAAACAAAGAATTTGGCTTAACTAGCTTGATAGTCTCACCTTCAACAGTTTCGTAAGTATCATATATAGCGGCTAGAGTAACCCTTTCTCCATAGTTTTTTAGCACCTCTCTCAACCGTTGATCATCTGCCTCACCGTAACTACTGGGACTATCTAACACAATACTGACGGCAACAGACTTAGCTCCAGCAGCCATCACACGCTCAATCGCTTTAGCATAAGCAGCTCGTTTCCAGGGCCAGCTCTTGATAAGTTCTAAATCAGTTAGTGCTTTAGACTCATCATTATCATAGGATTGATTTAAATTCAGAGACTCCTCATCAATTCCCAAAATCACTATATTGTCTGGGGCAGCCACCGGACCCCTAAGTTTGAAAAACCAAGCTTGGGTTTGTCTTTCCATCCGTTGCACTCCCTCCCAATCCCGAGCCGTCGAAATTGCTCCGAATAGGGGAAAAAAAACAGCTAGTAGGAAACCTAATCTAGCTTGATTTAACGGAGTATTTTGCTGTGATGATGTATCTTTATTTGTAGAAATATCTGTATACTGATTTGGTGTCTGGGAAGGAATAATCTTCCCCAACCACCTCCTAGGATTAATAAACATTTTGAGTATTTTACTCGTTTATTATCTATAGTATCCAAATAAATTTATTAACTTGATTAAGATTATGAAAGCCTGTTTAAAAAGTTGGTTAAGGAATACCCAAAGAGGACTTACGTCAAACTGGAAACCAAACTCTATAAATAGTAGGGTGCCTTAATAAGGCACCCTATATAGCAAAGGGAACAGCGGATCTGGGAACAGGGAGCAGGGAGCAGCGATGCAGCGCGGTCATAGGGGAAACCCCATGACCGCGCTGCATCAAGACAAAGCTTGGGAAATCGGTAATTGGTAATCAGTAATTGGTAATCAGTAATGACTAATGGCTAATTGCTAATACCAATTTTATCTCCCCATCTGCCCACACTCCCTACTCCCTACTCCCTATTCCCTAAAACCATTGATAACTACTATGAATAAAATTGGTATTACGTCATACCAACTCGTTTGGTTCTGAGAGTAACGTTAACCCCTTCAGTGGATTGTTCCAATACTAATAATGGCGTTGGTTTTGCCTTTTGATCCCAACGCATGCAAACAATACGTCCTTGAATTGTTGGTTGCCAGGTATCATTTTCTGCATCTGGACTAAGAAATGTTTCAATACAGTCAATAATTTGGCTAACGGTTGCCGAGGTGCGTTGAGTGGGTAATTTCATTAATTTAACTTGAATGCGGAAAAGCACTCCTACACTGCGTTTACCTCGAATTTCTGTTTCGTACTTAACATCAAATGTTTCATTAATTTGACGACCTGACGTACTAGCAACACCGATAACATTTCTAGAGTCTTGAGTAGGTCGTAATGCTATACTGATTAACTGTTTTATTCTAATTTTAATTTGATTGATAACTGCAAAGTGGAATACTTCTTCTTCCATTCGCATTCTGAGGTAGTCCAGATTAAATTCTCGCGAGTGAACCAAATCAGGATTGGATTCCATTTTCCGGATAGTATTAAGCGCCAGCTTTAACTTTTTCCGAAGATCAGCAGTTTTATACTGCTCCAATTTCAGCTTTTTGTCCTTATCCTTGAATTGGAGCTTACCATACAACACTAATCCAATCACCACTAAAACTAGTCCAATAGACACAAAAATCCAATGGTTCAAATTCCCCAGTTGCCCAGCAGAGACAGAAGTCTTGGGAATGGTAGATGGAGGTGAAGATGCAATTTTTACAGGTACAGAAACCTGAGTCCGTGATTCTCTGAAGATGAGATGATGGGACATAATCAGTATCGAATAAAACTCAAAACCTCTTAACTAGAATTACTTTAGCGTGGATATCGTAAAAAAATTGTGAGCACCGGCTACTATTTCCTTCTGAATCAGTTAGTCAGAGACAAATGGGAATTCCCAGTATCTACATATCAATGTTTTTGACTTTCTTTCAGAAGTCTTTGTCCTTCTGCTGAGAAGGAGTGCTAGGGAACTTCCTTTGTCCGTTGCAGGGGTGGAGTTTCCAGCCATATCCATCCATGGGTTATTAGTTTAGATTAGTTAGTCTTTGGGTACTAACCTATATGATAACCTGGTGTTCGCAACCAGTTTCTAGCTATCAGGAGGCGGACGCTTGTGAACCAATCATCCAGAGGTTTTCTTGTTTCACAAGCGTCCCAAGGATATAACCGGCTTCCCGCACCCCTACGGGAAGGCATTTAAAGCATCTATAGTATTGTGTAAAGTATTCTAGCAATTTGGGTAACCCATGAAAGCCAATTCCGATGGAAGCCTTTTGCCTTACTTTAGTAATAGTGTTGCTATGGTGGATGACCCAAAGCCAAACTTAAGGAACAATTTTAAGATACTCTATAACTTATGTATCTAACCATTCAGCTAAGACCAATTGGCGCTATAGCTCATACCGAACAAGCTAATAGCTTAGCTATTTAGAACAAGGATACTTAACTCCGTAACCTTGCTTAGTAAAATCAATCGGTTTACCCCAAACAACGTGGAGATAATATGCCCCACGATACTTTAATTTGCCGATCGCTTCCGGTAAAAGCACACCGTTGAGCTTTGGCTGTCGCCAACGGACACCACGATACTTACCAACAATTTTTTCTGATTTCATCTCAAAAGTTACCGGTTCATTTTCATAGGTAATACCACGGTAAGTGAATTTCATTATTTTATCCTCTTAATTGTTTGTTCTATCTGTAATTGACCACTCCAAGTCAGAGCCTATACTTAGATAATTCCCGAAAGTTAGACTAACGGAACAGTAAGCATTCAGCCTAGATCTATCAGCTATCCGCTGATTGTTCGCGTAGCGTGGCCCAAAAGCCAAGGTTTTGGAAGATAACTCATTTACTCGCTGCCCTCAGCCAAATTCGTAAGTTTTCATTTATTGAAAAACTGACGGCTGTTGTGCTGATAGCTCAATGGTTATAAGTAACAAATCTAGTTGATTAATTTTATTCTAAAAACCTTGAATTT
>NZ_JAAHHS010000485.1 GCF_010692395.1 Moorena sp. SIO3H5 | reverse complement strand
TCGACCCCTTAATTAAATTGCTGGATGATGACTCCTCTGATGTGCGTATTCGTGCGGCAGAAGCTCTGGGAAATATCGTTACAGAAGCCACCATCGACCCCTTAATTAAATTGCTGGATGATGACTCCTCTGATGTGCGTATTCGTGCGGCAGAAGCTCTGGGAAATATCGTTACAGAAGCCACCATCGACCCCTTAATTAAATTGCTGGATGATGACTCTTCTGATGTGCGTAAAAGTGCGGCATATGCTCTGGAAAAAATTGGGACAGAAGTGGCGATAGAGCCCTTAATTAAATTGCTGGATGATCACCACTCATTTGTGCGTAGAAGTGCGGCATATGCTCTGGTAAAAATCGGCAAAGAAGCCACTATTACTAAACTGATTAATCTCCTGAACAAGAAAGAATTTGCAGCAACTAATAATCAGGATATTTTTCAGGAAACCATAAATGTTATTAACGCTATTCAAGAGCGCTACCAAGTCTATAACCCAACCTATCGTCCCAAACCTACTCCCAAACCCAATACTCTTGAACCGATTACCACTCAAACCATATACATCCTCCACCTCTCGGACCTCCACATCACCACCCCTGATCAAGCTAGCCGTTGGTCAAACCAACTCGCCCAAGACCTGACCCAAGACCTTCAAATCCCTCACCTTGATGCTCTTATCCTCTCCGGTGATATCGCCAATTATTCCACTCCAGAAGAATACCAGGCTGCACAAGAGTTTCTCGACAAACTCCGCCAAGACTTCCCCCTAGACCCCAAGCAAATTGTTCTAGTTCCTGGTAACCATGACCTAAACTGGGAACTAGCAAAAGAGGCTTATGAGTTATGCGATTGGCCTTCGGCCACGCTACGCGATCGCACAAAAGACCATGATAAACTCCAAGACGGTGACTACATCAAAGTCACTGATCAGGTGATTCGAGTTCGAGACGAAGCCAAATACCAACAACGCTTTGCCCACTTCAGCCAATTCTATCAAGCCATCAAAGGTCAACCCTATCCCCTCGACTATCACCAGCAAGCCATTATCCACCATTTCCCAGACCAAAAGTTGCTGATCCTAGGACTAAACTCGGCTTGGCAACTGGATCACCACTTCAAAGACCGTGCTAGCATCCACCCAATTGCTCTGACCAACGCCCTGACTAAGATTCGCCGTAAATCAGACTACGACAACTGCCTGAAAATAGCGGTTTGGCACCATCCCCTCAATAGTGCTGGAAGCGATAGGATTATCGACCAAGGATTCATCGAACAACTAGCCGTTGCTGGATTCCGGTTCTTCCTGCACGGACATATCCACAAAGCCGAAACCAGCCTTTTCCGTTACGACCTCAGTCCATCAGGGCGCAAACTTGATGGAATTTGTGCTGGCACCTTTGGCGCACCGACCCTTGAACTAAGAACTGGTTATCCCTGGCAATATAATCTACTGAAAATTAACGGTAATCAGCTCACTGTCTACACTCGCCGCCGGGAAGAAGCCAATGGTGCTTGGAAAGCTGATTCACGGTGGACTCAGGGTCCAGGAAAAAGTGGTTTGGATTATTATTGCATTAAGTTGTAGGGAAGTAATCTTGGTGGAACGGGCATCTTGCGTGGAACGGGCATCTTGCGTGGAACGGGCATCTTGCCCGTGTCCTTACTCTTCAATTCTCCTGACCAACCTGATGTTGTGCCAAGAGCTGCTCAAATTCCTCCAGGGAGTTACTCTCAAGAGAGATATCAATCAACTGTTTCAACACAGAGATATCCTCTATGGCATTAATCGCTGCCACTAATTCCGGTGATACCGATTCAAACTGATGTTGTAAAATTTTAACTACTGTCTCTTGTAAAACTTGCCGATATTCTTGAAGTCCTTGTTGAAGTCCTTGTTGAAATCCTTGTTCAAATCCTTGTTGAAATCCTTTCTCCAGACCCCTCTTCATTGCTCTTTCTTCGACTCGACTAATTAAAGGCATCTGTCTTTCCTCCTGATAACGTTCGAGTTGAGTGCATCTGATTAAAGCTGTTTGACCCGGTGGGTGGAATGGTAATCTTGGTGGAACGGGCATCTTGCCCGTTTCCATACTCTTCAATTGTCCTGACCAACCTGATGTTGTGCCAAGAGCTGCTCAAATTCCTCAAGGGAGTTACTCTCCAGAGAGATATCAATCAACTGTTTCAATACAGAGATATCTTCTATTGAATTAATCGCTGCCACCAATTCCGGTGATACCGATTCAAAGTGATTTTGTAAAATTTTAACCACTGTCTCTTGTAAGCTTTCCCGAGATTCTTGAAGTCCTTCTTGAAGTCCCTGTTGAAGTCCTTGTTCCAGACCCCTCTTCATTGCCCTTTCTTCGACTCGACTAATCAAAGGCATCTGTCTTTCCTCCTGATAACGTTCAAGTTGTTGATTCAGCTCCAGTTCTAACTCTTCCGGTAAAGCCATCATTTGGTCAATACACTGGAACAGTTTCACTATATCGTTTTTACTATAACCTCGTTCAAAAAGTCTCCGAACCAGGTACCACTTCCATCGCTTGCGCTCCATTGGTTGTTTATGGGTAGCTTTTGTTTTTAAATGAGCCATCACCACTACTGCGAAGGGATTAGTACTCGATTCCAACACCTGCCACCTTGACTGATAGTTGAGTAATTTAACTATCGGAAATTCTAGACTAAGGCGACAACCTCCCAAGCCATATTCATAGGACGATGGAGACCAAGACGCATTCTCATCTCCCAATACCGCTAAGCTAATCACAGGTTTTTCGTACAGGTCAAATGCTCTGTAATGATATTGGTACATTCGCTTAGCAAAGCTTGATTCTTTTTGGCTTTGTACCTCTACATGAATCAACACCCAAGTTTCATTTCCACCACAGAGCCACACCTGGAATAATTTATCAGCAATCCGTTTTCCTGACTCCGCAGCACCAACTATTTGCTGTAATTCTGTATCAAGGGCTTGGGGGGTCTGATTCCAATCAATCAGAGTGTGAACTTCGGGAAAACAAAACTGCAAAAATGAATCAAAATAAGCTTGTAATGCTTCTTTCCAAGGATTGTCATAGTCAGCTATGGGTTCGTTCATTTCTATTTTTTACTTCTAGACTAATCCTAAAAACCATCTCATAAAAAAGAGATAATTGCTCTCATTACTGTCATGGTATTCAGTGTAGTAAATTGTATAGTATGATAGCGAATTATGGGGAAATTAATACTAAAATTACTGAAAGCAAGTTATAGGATTTATAAAATAGGTAAACTACACAAGTTTGTAATTTTAGTAAATAGCTATTGAGCCAGTAAAAAGGGGAGCCAGTTGCTGCTCTGACTCCCCATCTTCTAAAGTTTCCTGTGTTTTACTATTCCGATCAGGTGACTGGGATTAAAAATCCGATTGACATGCAGGTCACGCTACGCGATGAAGCGAAGCTTCCGCTAATAGCGATCGCTTTTAGCGGAAGCTCTTCGATACTGTCATTCTTTTTGATCAAGCTTCAGCTCCAGTTATAACTATTCCGGTAAAGCTATCATTTGCTCAATACACTGGCTGCTAGTGAATTAATCTGACGGTGGGCAGTGGTTACCAAAAGCTAAACCCTAGTTATCGGTGTCATCCACTGCCCACCCTACATAAACTTCCCACTGATAGTAATTAATCCGATGGTGGGCAGTGGTTACCAACAGCTAAACCCTAGTTATCGGTGTCATCCACTGCCCACCCTACATAAACTTCCCACTGATAGTGATTAATCTGATGGTGGGCAGTGGTTACCAACAGCTAAACCCTAGTTATCGGTGTCATCCACTGCCCACCCTACATAAACTTCTCACTTGTAACTATTCCGGTAAAGCCATCATTGGATCAATAGACTGGCTGCTAGTGATTAATCTGATGGTGGGCAGTGGTTACCAACAGCTAAACCCTAGTTATCGGTGTCATCCACTGCCCACCCTACATAAACTACTGCTAGTGATTAATCCGATGGTGGGCAGTGGTTACCAAAAGCTAAACCCTAGTTATCGGTGTCATCCACTGCCCACCCTACATCGACACTTATAGCGTTTATCATAGCTATGAGGTACACATTATTTTTTCCCTCTTCCCTGCTCCCTAAAACCTAAAACCTAAAACCTAAAACCTAAAACCTAAAACCTAAAAATTTGTACCTAATGGGTATAAGACTTGCTATATCCCTTAATCTCCAAATTCATCAAAAAACAACCTACGGCTACCTAGGAATAAACCAGGGCTATTGTCTCCAGTGGAAAAAGCCGTGACTCCAAATAAATAAGAACCACTAAACTCAGGATTTTTCTTAGCTCTAACCGAAACTGTAATGGTTTGACCAGGATCAACCGGTGGATCAAACACAACAGTTACTTGATCCGAGTTAGACGATTCACTACCGCCAATATTAGCCAAGGTCAGGGATGAGCCACCAGCAAAAGTTTTGCCAACAAACGCACGACTCTTTCTCGGATCAAATGTGACTTTCTCGATATTAGTTTTATTCTGGGTAATCGTTACAGCTTGCAAAGACTCTCCAGCATCTTCCGGTAATTTGAGGGTAAATTGGTAGGTTGATGGAATCCTTACTCTATTAAAGCTCGTAGCTGCCCTAACTAAGCGCGGAGCACGATTAAACACAGTCTTACCATTACCGATCTCAATCGTCTTAGCAGGTAAGCCATAAAGAGTAGTTGGTAGCAATATCCCCAATAAAAAAGCACCAGAGCCTACAAGACGAGCTTTAGTTAATTCCCAACGTGCTATAGTGTTAGTCATCTCAATCACCTCTAATCAAGAAAGCGTCCGAAACAAATTTACTGTTTAACGAAAAATTTTTAATTAACCAATAGCCTTCAACGATAAATACTCAACCGGACTTAATATTTAGGATAAGAGTATTTTATTAAAATTACCTGATATCTCCCTTAGAAAACCATCATATAGCGTTTATCGCAGTTATGAGGTAAGCTTTTCAACCTCAAAGTCCTTAGTAAGTTTGTAAGTATTCAGCTATCAGCTATCAGCCATTGGTGACAAGTTAAGCAAAAGAGCAATTTGTCAAGCCCTCTGAGTGTGGGAAAGGAGACAAATCAAGGGGAGGTTTTTTTCTCCTGGTACGAGGGGCTTTGACAACCCCCAAATCTTGGTTCTCTTTAGCAGTTAAATAGGCCACTGGGTCAGTGGCTTTCCCTTGATGATAG
>NZ_JAAHHS010000484.1 GCF_010692395.1 Moorena sp. SIO3H5 | reverse complement strand
CTAATTGATTGCCCTTTTTGTCCCAAATTCTGGCAGTTTTGTCATCTGAAGCAGTGGCCAGCCTCTGTCCATCCGGGCTGAATTCCACACTCGTTACCCAGTGCTGATGCCCTGTGAGCACCGCTAATTGATTGCCCTTTTTGTCCCAAATTCTGGCAGTTTTCTCGTATGAAGCAGTGGCCAGCATCTTGCCATCCCGGCTGAATGCTACACTATTTACCCTGTCCTGATGCCCTGTGAGCAAGGCGATTTCATTGCCCTGGTTGTCCCAAATTCTGGCAGTTTTGTCATCTGAAGCAGTGGCCAGCCTCTGTCCATCCGGGCTGAATGCTACACTTGATACCAAGTGCTGATGCCCTGTGAGCACCGCTAATTGATTGCCCTTTTTGTCCCAAATTCTGGCAGTGTTGTCCCCTGAAGCAGTGGCCAACCTCTGTCCATCCGGGCTGAATGCTACACTTAATACCTCGGACTGATGCCCGGTGAGCACGGTGATTTGATTGCCCTTTTTGTCCCAAATTCTGGCAGTGCCGTCAACTGAAGCAGTGGCCAGCCTCTGTCCATCCGGGCTGAAGGCTAAACTTAATACCCAGTCCTGATGCGCGGTGAGCACCTCCCGTTCTCGGAATTTACTAATACTCTGCTGGAGGGCATATAGAGGACTGATAGCAGGATAGTGATCCAGGGGGCGACCATCTTTAACAATATTAAATAGTGAGTGCCCAGTCTCCATTGCCTGGTACAAAAGCGTTTCCGCTTCTGTACTGGTGCCGTAGTAAACATTATCCTGTAACTTTCGTAAAATACTAAGCCCTTGCCGTTCTAGTCGCGTGCCTAATTTGGCTTCTGCAAGTTGCTGTCTTGCATCAGTTAGCAACGCTTCTGCTTCCTGTTTCGCCTTGGCTAATATCTCACTAGCCTCTTTCTGAGCCGCCAAAGCCTTTCGCAATTCTCGGTTTTGTAAATCCTGGCTAGCATCTAAAAACTCACGATCCAAATCGCTCAAGCTTTTACCCCTAGCCCAATCCCGAGCCTCCTCTAATGCTTTCCCCCGCAACAATCGAGAGTCATCTGTATGCCCAGAATCAACCCAAGCGGTAAACGCCTCACAGTAGGGGCGCAGTCTGGCCAATTCTTTCTTCACCCAATCAGGTCCGAAAACCTCACCATAAATCCGGTTGTTAACCTCCAAACAGCCATGGCGCTGAACTACCAGCCCCGATAGCCTTAATTCCGTCTGTTCCTCACTCCCATCAGCAGCTAGACTACCCTGATCCAAAACTTGCTGATACAAACCCAACAGCCTAACAGTCCGTTGCTCATTTCTGAGGATGCGTTCGCGTAGCGGCTCTGAAAGAGCATCGCGTATGGTCTTCAAATGCTCCGGTTGATCCTGGGCTTCCCAATTTTCTATGATCTGCCTACGCACCACCTGTTCCACGGAAAGACTATTTCCCCATTCCCAGCTCTCGACCACCAAACGACACACCCGCTGGGTCAGAAACGGTTGTCCTCCCGTCCAGTCTACTATCTCACCTAAAACCTGTTCAGGATTATCCACCTGGCCTACCAAACCGGGAACCAAAGGCGGTTTGGCCTCCTCAAAGGTAAACCCAGTCAACTGAATATCCCGACCAATATTAAACGGGGTGCGCTGTTTATCCTGAATTAAATCTGCGGGCGTTGCCACCCCTAGCAAACAAAAAGTCAGACGAGTGTAGGCTGGATTTTCGGCTCTTTTATTGTAACAAGCCCTAATTAAGGCAAAGAAATCATCTTTAAACGTAACTTTAATAAGACTGTCAATTTCATCAATAAAAATCACAATCTTTCCCGGAATACTGGTTAACAATATCTGCTCAATACACTTACTTAAGCACAAGACTGGGGAGATTTGAGCACGCTCGTCTAAGCAACGTTGATCATCAAATTTTCCTGATAGCTCTAAATCATCGAACAGTAAAGTAATCAAACTTTTATACCACATCGACACGGGGATTTGTTCTTTCCCAATCACTGTAAGATCGATAGAAGCGCAAGCAAATCCCTCTTCTTTTAGGCGTTTTATCGTTCTTACCCGCAAACTAGACTTACCCATCTGTCTGGAATTCAGCACATAACAAAACTCCCCAGCCATCAATGCTTGATAAAGATCGTGATCAGCTTGTCGCGTCACATAAGTGGGTTCATCTTGAGGTAAACTACCTCCAACTCTATAGATTATTGATTGTTGATTGGTCATGGTTGAATAGGGAACAGTGGATCTGGGAACAGGGAACAGTGTGGGGAGATGGGGAGATGGGGAGATGGGAACAGGGAACAGTGTGGGGAGATGGGGAGATGGGGAGATGGGGAGATGGGGAGATGGGGAGATGGGGAGATTGGGGAGTAACGCACCACCGGGTTAAACTTTTGCCTCTTGCCTCTTGCCTCTTGCCTTCCCCTCCTGGGAGGGGTTAGGGGTGGGTTCCTCTTGCCTCTTGCCTCTTGCCTCTTCCCTACTCCCTACTCCCTTTTCCCTAAAATGCGATCGCTAAAATACTGACGATACAAATTACATCTCAAACTACAATCATTCCCATGGCGCTCCACCAGTCCCATACTTTCCAACTTCCGAGTGATATTAGAATCCAGGCGCACCGGATTGGTTGTACTAACTAATAATTTAACAGCGTCCAGCAATTGGGGATGCTCTTGAATACTAGTTAAGAGTTCACGAAGATGACTGCGATAAATTCCTGCTTCTGTGGGCGCATTAGCCAAAAGGGTATCCAGTGTCTTCTCGGCTGCTGGGTGATTCTTGAGATAATCAAAAGCTTGGGACAATAAATAAGGATGTCCCCCCACCATTGCCATCAGTTTGGTAACTGAATCTACAGACAACTTCAACCCATAACCCTGGGCAAACGTCTTAACCTGCTGATCACTAAACTCTAGTAACTCTATAGGTAATCCCACATTAAACGGCGACTGGTCGTTAGGTAACCTAACGTAAACTTCCGTGGCATAAACCACAATCAACCGTAGGTTTTTCCAAATCTCTTTACTATTAGCATCTTCATAAAAACTTCGGAGTAAAGTCAGAAACTCTTTAGCAACCTTTTTATGAGTAAACACTTGCTCTACTTCATCCAAACACAAAACTACGGGACTATCTAAAGACGCTAACAAATACCGCTCGAAGTATCGTTTGCAGTTTACCTTGCTGACTAAACTCTCGTTCCAATAACTGTCCAACTGCTCTGGCAATCCCAAGTTGTCACCAACCCGCACACAAAAAGACTGTAAAAATTTATCTAACTTAGTGAAAGGTAGCTCATTCATGTTTAAATAAACCCTTGCATAACCCAGTTCTTCGCCATGAGCGAGAATCTGATGACTCAGTAACGTTTTGCCCATCAGTTTCGGCGCTTTAATCCGAATTAACGCTCCAACTCTGACAATTTCCTGATAACAACGAGCCTCAATGGGTGGGCGCTCAATGTAAATCTCTTGAGCAGCTCTAGATCGAGACGATGACAACCCGTAATTTATTAATACTTGTTCAGCCACTAACTCAGGCTTATACGTATTAACGAGTCTAACCAATTCACAACTAGAAGACGAACGATTAGCTGGAATCTCAAAGTCTTTATAGATTTGGCAAATATGATGTCTTACCGTAGATATATCAGAGACACCTAGCACCTCGTCTCTGATTGCGACCTGTGTCTTGCCACCCACCACCGCCTCCAACACTCGTCTCCTTTTCCGAGGCATGTTCGTATATTTTTCGTCGAATGCTTCTTTACTAATCATAGCCGATCGCTCCTTGTACCCTGACTATTGCTCTTGTGAGTTGAGATTTGAATTTATGAGTCGATCAAGATTGAGACAATAGTTTCACGAAGTTTTATGAAGCAGTGAAAAAATCATCACGGAGATACTATTCGAGCTTCACAAATGTGAAAAACCGTCAATAATGTGAAATTTTATCCACAAATCCTGACCGGTAGTTTTGAGAGCCTCTAGTTTAAGTAGAATGGAATTTACCCAAGCCAAAAGCATTTTTTAATGCTAAACAATGATGTCTAAACAAAACAAGACAATTTGACCGGTAAACCCGATTCTTTAAAGAGCGCATTCGTCAAGCCAAGCTTTCGTTTAACTTGCTTGTCGGGGCTACAAGTCTAAGCGGGATTGTGGGTCTGGCAGGGGCAGAATTATTTATGTCCAAAAAGTTATCTGAAGGAGCAGTGACTACAGCTATTGGATTAACATCAAGTATGCGTTTTGTTAAGCTAGCTAAGGATGCCAATGACCGGTTAGATGAAGCGATTGAAGATGAGGATGAAGAGTAGATTAATGCTAGGGTGGGCAGTGCTTGAGACTGCCCACCCTACATGAACGTTATTAACTCGTAGATACACCGATCCCATGTCCTGTAGCTGTAAAGCCTAAAGCCAATCTAATTCCACCGGTATGGGTGAACTTGCCTGTTGGGCAAAGGCTGTATAGAGTTCCCGATTCTGTTGACGCTTCAAGAATTGCCGACCCACATATTCCCCATACACTCTGCCTTGGGTAGCAGACTTAGGCAAAAACTGCTCTAGAGTGAAATCTTGATAATAAATGTGGTGTAGTGCTGTGCGCACCAGATAGGGATAGCCACCTACTAAAGACATCAGCTGCGCCACTTGATCAGCATCCCAATTCAGTCCATAACACCGTGCCAAATCTTGTACTTGTTCCTGAGTAAACTCAGGTAAAGCAATGGGCAGCCCCACATTAAAAGATTCATGGAGATTGAGCCAAGGATCATCTTCTGTGGCATAGACAACCACTAACTTAAGTTTTTGCCAAATATAGCTTCTACTATCTCCATACTTAGCTTTCTCATACCAGGTGCGCAGCAAACTAAAAAAGTCTGAGGCAATTTCCGGGTATTGAAACAGCATATCCACCTCATCTAAGCCCAGTACGAGTGGACTATCAATTTGAGCCAACAGATAGTTTTCAAAGTAGTCGGTGCTGTTAGATTTGCTGCCCAGAATCTCATCCCAATAATCCGCCAACTGATTCGACAACCCCAGGCTTTTCCCAACGCTGGCACAGAACCACTGTAATAATTTATCCAGGCTGGTGAAGACCTCTCGATTAGCTAGTTTAAAGTTGAGAGTGACTGTGGTATTTCCCTGCCAAATACAAAAAATAGGATTATTATCAACATAGTAGGAGGACATCACTTCTGTTAAAACTGCTGTCAG
>NZ_JAAHHS010000483.1 GCF_010692395.1 Moorena sp. SIO3H5 | reverse complement strand
ACTGATCCTTAATCTGTTCAACTAGCTTCACTGACAAGGCAGTTTTGCCAATACCAGTAATGCCCAAAATAGCCACCAATGGACAGTTATCTGTGACAATCCATTGCTGTAGCTGAGCCAGTTCGTTGGTGCGTCCGTAGAAATCCGATACATAGGGTGCGTCACTTAAATCGAGTTTTAAGAGGGGACTACTTTCGGTCTGCTCAGGAATAGAGCTTGACGGTTTTGATACTGACTCGAGAACTAGCCGAAGATTTTTTTTTGTGACACGTTGTCCTGTTAGGTTTGACAGTTTCTTCCATAAGGAAGGAGCAGCGATCTTCTTAATATAATCCGTAGTGTATCCAGGAATATTCATGTCCTCGTAGGTTTTACCTGCCCAAGAGCCTTGGATTATCTTTTGATCACGAGGAGATAGCTTCTTTTCTCCCTTGCCAATCAGCAAATTATTTAATTGGGTTAGTAACTTGTCAAGATCCATGATGAATGTCAGTGAGAAGGAACCAGGAAGGGGGAATTACAGATGTTTGATTTGAGGGGGTAACATGCAAGCTAAAATCCTTACTGGATAATACGTTCAGCCGATCTGTTACAAAAAGATACTATGTTACAAAAAAATACATGGTATTTTGGACTGACCTTGGACATAGTTTATAAGGGTTTGAGATTGCATAAAATCATTCGTAGGGTCAATTTGCAACTTTATCTTTGCTAAGATAACTGGCGTTGCTGAATTAATGAATGAATGGGCGATATGGTTTTGTTGAAGCCCCCGTTGCTCCACCAAATTTGGGGGACTTTTAGACTTTTGTTACCCCACCGGTGCGCACCACAGAATTGCGGGGCTAGGGGGGCGAAACCATACTCATAATCAGCTACGCCAGATAAATGGCCTCAAAGCCTTATTTAGCAAGCTTTTCAGGGCTCATGTCACCTCCTCAGATGTTTGATACCAAATCCACTTTTCTAGCTGCTCTTAAGCCCAAAAGACTGAAACTCGCGCCTACACAAACTTTCGGGAGCACCTCAAGGAGTTTGTTTTCCAGGGTTTTTTTAAACCGGATGTAGTATAACCAGTTTGGGTGCGTAAGTCGTAACTGCTCGATCGGTCATCCTGAGTGCTGTGTGGAGTTCATGACAACTCCCTTGACTGACTGCTGACTTTTGAGGGGATCTTTTTTCTTCAACCCGTTCCCGTAGCGGCTCAATGGTTAGGATCGCGCTCATTTCTGAATCCGCCAAGCCTTTTCTTGATCCCAAGCGCGAGTGGGAGAAACCCCCTTTGGCCTCGCTGCATCGCTATTCTACCCTGAATCATTATCATTAAGCCTAGTTCTTTGATAATAAGAGTTGAGCTGATATTTGATGGTGTTTTCCCCAGAAGCTCTGAAAAGTCAGAACTGACTGCCGGTTTTAATTATACAGCAGTACTCAATTTGGTGAGATACAAACTCCTGGGTTAATGGCAGTAGGGAGTAGGGAGTAGCGATGCAGCGCGGTCAAAGGGAGGCAGCGCCGACCTGCGGGGGTTTCCCCCATCAGCGACTGCCTTGGTTGCCAACGGGCTTACAGCGATGCAGCGCCGACCTGCGGGGGTTGCCCCCATCAGCGACTGCATCAACACAGGTGCTGACCCAGGTGACCCACACAGCCACCTTGACCACGAGCGACGGCATCAAGACATTGAATCTACCTCATAAGTATGATAAACCCTATAGCTCCTCTTAAGCGATGAGGACTGAAATTCCCGGCTACAAAAACTTTCGGGAGCACCTCAAGGACTGGGTTTTCCAGGGTTTTTTAACCCGGATGTAGTATGACATGTCTGGGTGTGTAAGTCGTAACTGCTGGATCGGGCATCCTGATTTCTGAGTTCTGACTCAATCCCTTACCAAAAGACTTTTTCAACAAGCCCTAATTACCCTTAATAAAAATTTACCCCATCTGGCCATCTCCCCAAACTTCCCGCGCCCGAGCCCCGTCAGTTATGGGTATTCAACCAGACTTGATCTGAGTGGGGTTCATGACATGCAACTCCCTTGACTGACTGTGCCTATTATCCCATTCATGAGGATTATGTAAGCATATGCGCTACGCGCAGGCTACGCCAACAGCTATCAGCGTGTCGCGTATCAGCTTATGCTTTACCTCCCAGCGTCGTTCGCACAGCGTGGCCATTCGCGTAGCGTGGCCAAAGGCCAAGGCCAAAGCCTGTGCCACGCTCTCTTGATGCAAAGCGCGAGTGGGGGAAACCCCTGCATGAACGCGCTGCATCGCTACTAGATCGGTGCTTTTGAATAAAATAAGCTGACGGCTGACCACTAACCGCTGACCACTGACCACTGACCGCTGAATGCTTACAGGATTATTCATAAAGTTCATATGAATTTACCTTTAAAAGAGCTGAATTTTTGGGATTTTAATTCTTGCTTGCTTTCCATACTATTTAGTCGTAGGCGATCATACCTGTTTTTTAAAGTAAATCTTAAGTAAATCTTAAGTAAATCCGAATAAGTATGAAAGTCCTACTATAATTGTATGTTTTGTATTAAGCATTTCAATTGTTCTTAGGACTTACGCATTTGCCCCCTAAATCCCCCAATTCTGGGGGACTTTGACATCATTACCCCCCAGAATTGGGGGGCTAGGGGGGCGAAATAAACTTCACCGCGTAAGTCCTGGTTCTATTTTAGCGCAAGCCTTATCATACAAAGATTACAGCGAGTTTGCGAATCAGCTCTCAAATACATCAAGTTGCCATCATCTCGACCGTCTATAACTCGATGGAATGACTTGATCACGAATGTATACCAGGGAATCTTATATGAAAGAATCTGTTGTTTAGTGTGCCACTCAAGGACATCCAAACATATTGGGGCTAGAGGCAACTAATGATCAGCTGCCTTGGGAGCATGTCACTAATGCAGAGCATTTGTCCTAAAGCTATAGCCCTCTCATGGGTTTTAGCATGCTCTGATAGTACATAGTTTATCTATTCTGCAACTTTTCCCTGTTCCCGCTGCTTTGGCCAGAGACTGGATTAAACACGAATGTCACTGTGGCAACTAGTCGCTCTTGGTGTTTTGAATCGAACCATGGCAGGAAACAGAGCCAGATTTTTCCAACAGTAGTTATCGTTACCTATTTGAACTTTGATAGTTTTGTCCAAAGTCCAATGGGTAAAAGTTGCACTTAAGCCTTAGAAGTAGTTTAGAGCTCAAAACCACAAACCTATTGCGATTTTTGTCACCAATGACTGCTTGTTTAGATTATTTCCTCAACACCATACCTCAATTTTCGAATTTAGTAGACCTTCTGGGCACAAGGGCGGAAAACCAGCCTGAGCAAATAGCTTATATCTTTCTTGAGAATGGAGAAACCGAATCAGCACAGCTTAACTATCAACAATTGAACCGACAGGCACAGGCGATCGCGGCTTCTCTCCAGTCCCTAGTTTCCCCCGGCGAAAGAGTTTTGCTGCTGTATCCCTCAGGTCTAGAATTCATTGCTGCTTTCTTTGGCTGCCTGTATGCAGGGGTTGTAGCAGTACCAGCTTATCAACCACGGCGGAATCAGAAGATGTCCCGGTTACAGGCAATTGTGGCAGATGCCCAGGCGACAGTGGCACTTACTACTACATCGGTTTTGGGAAACATAGAAGGGAAATTTACCGAGAATCCAGAATTGGCTGACTTGCACTGGGTAGCTACGGATAACATTGGTGGCGATCGCGCTAATGAATGGCAGGAACCGGCACTGACCAGCAATACCTTGGCTTTTCTCCAATACACCTCTGGTTCTACAGGGACACCGAAAGGGGTGATGGTCTCTCATGGGAATCTGCTGCACAACCAGCAAATGATACAGCAGGCTTTCGGGCATACAGCAGATACTATTGTTGTCGGTTGGTTGCCTTTTTACCATGACATGGGACTGATTGGCAATGTCCTGCAACCTCTGTATTTGGGGAAACCAGTGATTCTCATGCCGCCAGTAGCCTTTCTCCAGAAGCCTATCCGCTGGCTGCAAGCAATTTCCCGCTATAAGGCGACCACCAGCGGCGGGCCTAATTTTGCTTATGACTTGTGTGTAAACAAGATTAAGCCAGAAAAGCTTACAGGTCTTGACCTAAGTAGCTGGAGAGTGGCTTTTAGTGGCGCTGAGCCTGTTCTTCCTCAAACTCTGGAGAAGTTTGCTAACTATTTCGCCCCTTGTGGCTTCCGAGCTGAGGCATTTTACCCCTGCTATGGAATGGCTGAGACTACTTTATTAGTGTCCGGGGGTTTGAAGACAGCTGAGCCAATTATTCGCCTGGTCGATGGAGCTGCCCTGTCCCAAAACAAAGTAGTGCAAAGCACTGATCACAACGATGAAGTTCGGGAGATAGTAGGCTGTGGTCGTAGCTGGTTAAACCAAAAAATTGCGATCGCTAATCCTGAGTCACAAATCCAGTGTCCGGATGGACAAGTCGGAGAGATTTGGGTGTCGGGGGCGAGTGTAGCCATGGGCTACTGGAGGAAACCACAGAAAACCCAAGAAACTTTTCATGCTTACCTGGCAGATAGCCAACAAGGACCGTTTCTGCGCACAGGAGATTTAGGATTCTTGCTCGATGGCGAGTTGTTCATTACCGGGCGAATCAAAGATGTGATTATCATCCGAGGGCAAAACCATTATCCCCAGGACATCGAACTGACAGTTCAAAAGAGTCACCCGGCACTGCGACCTCATTGTGGAGCCGCGTTTACGGTGGAGTTCAAAGGCGATAAGCGACTGGTGATTGTTCAGGAAGTAGAACGAAGTTATATCCGCAAGCTCGATGTAAAAGAGGTAGCAGCAAGTATCTGTCAGGGGGTGACGGCAGAGCATGCTTTACAGGTTTATGCCATGGTACTGGTTAAGACCGGGAGCATTCCTAAGACTTCCAGCGGTAAAATTCGCCGTCAGGCCTGTCGGGCTGAGTTTCTCACTGGCAGTTTAAATGTGGTGGGGGATTGGAGTCTCAATCCTCAGGGAAAAGTGAAGTTTCGGGATTTACAGGCTGATGTCGAATCCTTATTACAGAAAGTAGAAAGTTGCAAATAAGTATGAAATTGAAAGTCACAAGATCACATAAGGAGTATTGTTGATGCAGTTGGACAGCACAACAGAGCTTCTTACAAGTTCGAGTAAGAGGCAAAAAATAACAGTTAAGAGCAATAATCACTTAAAAATTCAGCAGCAGCTTCATGCTTTAGCGATTAATGTGATTCCTTTACTGGGGACAGTAGCAGCAGTG
>NZ_JAAHHS010000482.1 GCF_010692395.1 Moorena sp. SIO3H5 | reverse complement strand
TAGCCTAGGCACTAAGGATGATAGCACTAACACCATTAACCCAATCTAGTGATTAGATGGGAAAGGGATTAACTGCAGTGAGCCAGATGGAAAAGCGAATTTTGGGAATTGACCCAGGACTAGCTACTTTAGGTTTTGGCGCAATTAGTTGCCAAATAACCCAAATTAGTAAGTCAGGACACACAAAAGGCTCCTTAGGAGTGGCAAAACGTTCTAGCCAGTCACCAATACAGGAAACCCCTGAACCATTGCAGTTGCTAGATTTTGGCATCATCCAAACCCCTGCCAAGACTGATTACGGCTCACGACTGTGTACGATTTACGAGGATTTACACACCCTGCTTGAACACTGCCAACCAGATCTGGTGGCGATTGAAAAACTTTTTTTCTACCGTATGAGTAATACGATCTCCGTAGCTCAGGCACGGGGTGTTGTGGTGTTAGTAACAGCACAACATGAAGTTCCAATGGTAGAGTTTACACCGGGTCAGATTAAGCAGGCAATGACCGGATATGGTAATGCGGATAAATATGAAGTTCAGCAGGCTGTTATGCGGGAGTTAAACTTAGACACCATCCCCAAACCAGATGATTTAGCAGATGCCTTGGCAGTCGCATTGACTGCCTGGTTTCATATGTCTTGAACACTTTACTATATCTGTGAATATCTGTGAAATATATCTGTGAAATATATTTGTGAACTATATCTGTGAACTCTATAACAATACTAAAGTTTTAAAATTTTTAAACTATTAAATCCTTTCTGGGCAAGGGTTATAGCGATTCGGGTAAGCGGACGCGATTCGGCGTTCGCGCAGCGTCGCCTACGGCCACAGCCAACGCGATCGCGTCCACTAAGGGCACGCTTATTTTAAAAATCATTTAGCACTGCTATATCTGTGAACTATATCTGTGAACTATATCTGTGAACTATACCGATAGCAAAACAATAAACTTAATCATATTTATATATGTAATATTAAAAACCATTGTCAGCTGTCGGTGTTGCCAGTTTGACCTGAATTTTCTCTAGGTAATAAGTTAAGTTAACCCATGACAACCAACGGTGTATTCAATCCTTGAGCAAAAATATCGACGTCTTCGCCAACAGCTGATTGCCGGTGCGATCACTCTCGGGGGTGTATTTCTGATTGGAACTCTGTGGTATCGGGTGGTGGAAGGCTGGGGCTGGTTGGATTCAGCCTACATGACGGTAATCACCCTTTCGACAGTGGGCTATCAAGAAGTACGGCCGATGGGAGATCGGGCAAGACTATTCAGCATTTCTTTAATTTTTATGGGCATTATTAGTATCGGTTACATTGTTAACCGGTTTACAGAAGCCCTAATTCAAGGCTACTTTCAAGATGGAATTCGCATGAGGCAACAGAAGCGCTTGCTAGATAGTTTGACAAAACACTACATTTTGTGTGGGTTTGGACGGACTGGGCGTCAAATTGCTCTGGAATTTAAGGCTGAGAGAATCCCATTTGTCACTATTGACTCCCGATTGGAACAGGTTCAAGCTGTCCAGGATATGGGTTGTATTTCTGTACAAGGAGATGCCACCTTGGATGAAACTCTGCTAAATGTGGGGATTGAACGGGCAATTTGTCTGGTGGCTGCCCTGCCCTCAGATGCCGAAAATCTCTATATTATCTTGTCTGCCAAAACCCTTAATCCCAACATTCGAGCCATTGCTCGTGCTAGCTCCGAAGAAGCTGTTCAAAAATTGCAACGAGCTGGTGCAGATGCTGTAGTCTCTCCCTACATTACTGGTGGTAGACGCTTGGCAGCTGCAGCCCTTAGACCCCAAGTCATGGATTTTGTGGATGGGATTCTAACCGGAACTGATCGGTCTTTTTATATGGAAGAGTTTCTGCTAGACCCCGAAACCTGTCCTTGCGTGGGCAAAACCCTCAGGGACGCCCGATTGCGATCGCAAACTGGTGCTATGGTCTTAGCAATTCGCCGGGATTCTGGTCGTCTGATTGCTGGACCAGACGGTGACACTAAACTCATGTCAGGAGACCTGCTGATTTGTATGGGGACAGCTGATCAATTGCGTGAGCTAAACCAGATTCTTGGTCCAATCCGTTCCAACTTGCTACGACTGCCCAAGCCCAAATAGATCTTGGGCTGAGAATTAAGAATGTAGAATGTAGAATGTAGAATTAATATAGAATTCTTAATTCTTAATTCTTAATTCTTAATTCTTAATTCTTAATTCTTAATTCTTAATTCTTAATTCTTAATTCTTAATTCTTAATTGATCTAATTCAGTTTCAAGGTATTCACCGGTACTTCATCCCAAGACTTAACTGTGCGTAATCGGGCAACCCAACCCGCTGCTTTTTGGTGATCAGTCAAGTTGTTCTGAAACGACTCGTGGCAATCCCTCGCCTGCTCTTCGTCGCATGTAGCAATACAAGAGTAGAGAAGACCCGATGGATCAATCTGCTCGTTTACCCAAATAGTCATTAGTGATTATATTAATAATAAGCAGTATAGGAATTACCCTATGTCCTTTTTGCATTTTACCTGCAACTAGGCGTTTAGGGTCGCAGCTGTATATAGGTTGTAGTATAGCATTTGACCTACATTAGTGAGTCGAATCCCGATCGGTAAACTCAGCTAGCTGATTGAGACCTGTCCCAGTCACTCGACAAATTCTCCAGTCTGGCAATACTGCTGCTCCCATACGTTCATAAAATGCGATCGCAGGTTCATTCCAATCCAGCACACTCCATTCTAAACGCCCATAGCCACGCTCCACTGCTAGCTGAGCCAGGTAACTTAGTATGGCTTTACCAATGCCTTGGCGGCGATATTCCGGTAGCACAAATAAATCTTCTAGATAAATTCCTGGCTTAGTTAGAAATGTTGAATAGTTGTTAAAAAACAGTGCAAATCCCACCCCTTGACCACCCTGTTCAACGATAATCGCCTCTACGTAGGGTTTAGCGCCGAACAGGTGTTCTTTGAGATCATCAGCATTGCCAGTTACAGCGTCGGAGAGTTTTTCATACTCTGCTAGGGCCTTAATCAAATTAAACAGAATCGCTACATCAGCTTCTGTAGCTGCTCTTAAGGTAAAGTTACCCATAGTGCTGGCAAAGGGACAATCAAAAAATACAATTTGACTAATTATCATATCCCTTCTTGGGTAATGGGTAATGGGTACTTGACAATTACTTATTACCATTCTGTTAAAATAATCCAGAGATTTTTTTAACAAAGATGATTTAGCCAAAGATTATTTAGTAAGTGATTAACCGGAATTACTTGATTTGTACATAATCTTTATAGTAAGCATATGCGCGCTCGCGCAGGCTACGCCAACAGCGGTCAGCCGTCAGCTTATTTTCTTCAAAAGCTGTTGGCTGATAGCTGATAGCTGATAGCTTACCCTTTATCTAGAATTCAGGAGCTTCAATTAAGCCCTACTGCACTAGGTCAACCAGTCTCTAAGCCGTCGAGCCACTTGGGGACGGCGTAGCTTACGCATGGCCTTGCTTTGAATCTGACGCACCCGTTCCCGAGAGAGATTGAACATGCCTCCTACTTCTTCTAGGGTGTAGGGTTCACTGCTGGCTAAACCATAGCGTAGAGAAATCACATCTTTTTCCCGCTCAGTCAGGACATCACTGAGAACTTCCCAAATCTCCTGGCGCATCATGGATTCATTCATCTTATCTTCGGGCAATCGTAGATCATTGTCTTCGAGCAAATCCATCAGTTCTGTGTCTTCCCCTTTACCAACTCTGTGATTCAAAGAAAGGGAGCGCCTACGCAATTCTAGTAACTGACGCAAATGGGAGGGGGAAATTTCTAGCGCTTGAGCAAGTTCTATTTCATTAGGATTGCGCTGCAGTTGTTGTTTAAGTTCCCGCTGAGCTTTTTTAAGTTTATTTAGCTTTTCTACAATGTGGATTGGTAGACGAATAGTTCGGGCATCATTGGCAATAGTACGAGTAATGGCTTGACGAATCCACCAATAAGCATAGGTAGAAAACTTGTAACCCTTATCTGGGTCAAACTTTTCTGCTGCTCGGTTTAAGCCCAACGCACCTTCTTGAATCAAATCTAGAAATGGTACACCCCGATTAATATATCGTTTAGCAATTGAAACCACTAACCGCAAGTTCGAGCGAATCATCTTGCGTTTTGCCACACGACCGCGATATAAATTCCCCTCCAACTGACGTTCTGTCATCTCAACCCCTGCAGCTACCTCAGCCTTGGTTGGTTTACGGTCTAATTTTTCGTGTAAGCTGTTGCGGAGTTGCTCGATTTCTACTAGGAACTTAACCCGACGGGCTAAATCTACTTCTTCGTCTGGCTTGAGCAATGGGTAACGAGCCATTTCCTTGAAGAATGCACCCACTGTGTCATCAGAGCCGCTTTTCCGAAAATTATAGGAAGTAGATACCACTAGTTCATCATCTTCGGTGAATTCGACGGCTACACGCTGTAAATCAGTTTCCTCTGGCTCAATGTGATCAGTAACAAAAAAATCTTTCTCTTCCGTAGAAGGCATTGTATGAGTTTGGTTTAATTCTGTAATATTCATAGGGATGTGTGAGTTGCAAGTGTATTTTAAGTTTTTTAAAACCGTTGCCCTGAGGGATTGAGGCTGTCTGTTGCTGAAAATTGGCCGTTAAAGAGAAATCTGTTATCAAAAATGGGTGTTGTTGGTTTCACAAAGAACTTAATACTCTAGACAGAGGAGCTAAAACACGCTCCAAACCCTCAAATATCAGTGACCCAACCTGCTTCAAGTAGTTTATGTGTGATTGACGTGATTATAAATTAATGATTTTAAGCTTACCAGAAGCAGTTTGGCTAGTTGTATCTGTAATTACGAAATGTTTAATTACATAGATTTTAGTTACAGTAAGCGGGTGAAAGCAGGAGAGATAATTCTCTTTCCATTGCTTTTATTATTTTTTTTGACTCTGGAAACAGGATCTCACATATTTTAGAATTTTCCTATCTATCAATAGTGATAGAATAGGAGCCTTCCCAAACTAAAGCTGCCCTATGTCTAATCCTCCTTTAGGTCTACTGTTAGCTGAGCCTAGAGCACTTTACTTTTCTGGTGGTGGCCAAGAAAAGTGGGTTGAAGTCCTAGTAGATTGTCCAGGAGTTCAAGGTATATATACTTATCGTAATTCATTGGATGCATCAATCAATCCTGGAGATGTTCTGAGTGTGTCATTCGGGACTCAACAGCTAGGAGCGATCGCTATTCGGATTGTAGACTCTCCACCCCCAAACTTACCACGAGAAAAAATTAAGGCACACGTCTGCACTC
>NZ_JAAHHS010000481.1 GCF_010692395.1 Moorena sp. SIO3H5 | reverse complement strand
AAGTTTGAGATTTTCCAAGAAAGCGATCGCACCATTACAAACTGCCGCGATCGCTTTCTTATTTGTCATATATTCAGATTAGACTATCGATGACGTTTGTTCTTAATATATTTCCCTTAAAAATCTGTTTTATAAACTACTGGTAGGTCGATTTTTATAAATGGATAATCACCAAAGTAGGGTAAGGATTCCAAAAGAGTAAGATCAAGGACTGCGATTGCTTTCAGTATCAGCGAGCTGATCACGTTGCTCTGTAACTGCCCCAGACTCAGAGGTCGGTGGCTGAATTTTTTCTTCCGGTGAGCCAGAAGTGAACTGGGGCAAGAGCATCAAGATGGTAGCACCAATAGTCAGAATAAATGCCACAAGTTTCCCTACTAATTGCACAGCGAAAATTAGGCGTTGAGAGTTATCTGCTATCGATGTACTATAATTAAATAATTGCCCCAGGAAATGCTTCAGTTTGGGAGGATAAGGGTGGTGATTAACAACTATTTGAGCAAGTATTTTCTGGGGAATCAAAACCTCAATAGTTATCTCAGTTGATTCAAACAGCAAATTTCTTTTGTGCTCTATGCAATAAATAATCCAATCTCCCGTAGACAGCTGGAAATGATAGCAGTTAGGTCTATGGAAATTTACTGGCCTCTCTCCTATTATTTTTTCGCCCTTGCGCAACCTATCTAAAAAGTCTTGATAGGCGGTTTTTGACTGAAGAGATAAATGAGTTCTGGTGTATTGGCGGACTTGTTCTGTTTCTATGACGGCAATCTTCATGTTGAACTCCTTCTTCAGGAGTCCCCAACGGTCGGCTGTCTTGAGGAGAAGACTGATTCATTAACAACTCTTCAGAGTCCAACGCCTTATCCTCAGCTTCCTGCAACAATTGTGATGCGCTTGAATCCAAAAGCCGAAGATAGTACTGCAACTGGGCGTATTCAGGCATTGAAATGACAGCCGCATACTTTTCACCATCTTTGGTGATAATATGGGGCTGACCCTGGCTAGCTGACTCAAGGCAGCTGTCCAGCGTCTGAAGTAATTGAGAAGTCGAAACTTCTACTTCATGACGAGAGCCTCTCATGAGGTACTCCATTTCAATTGCCGAATACACCAAGCGCACCCACCAAACGGATTTCTTTCTCCCGTTCGACGAACGTAAATAGTTGGCGAACGTAAATAGAACGCTACATATCGACGAACGTAAATAGTAATAACGTAAATTTCAGTTAGCGAACGTAAATAGAACGCTATATTCAATTATCGCGAACGTTAAATTAAGAAGTCAGTCCAAACAATTCGAAGTCGGTCCAAAGAAGACCTGACGATGTCGATTTTCCGATTCTCAAATATCGATACCAAATATCGAGACCTGAAGATTTAATACCTTAACTACATACACTGAGCTGTTTGAGGGCGCGCGGAGGCAAGTAATTCGGGTTTTCAAGGTGCGGGAGAAAGAAACCACATACATACTAGCAAATTGTAGAAGGGTTGAAAGAGTTGGCACGAACGAACTTTTCCGCAACTTATTGCACTTCGGGGTTTTCCGATACCTGGCACAGGCTCTCCAGAAAACAAATCTGCCCAGGTGAGGACTTATTCTTACTGTGCTTACCCTGGTCTATAGGCAAGATACCCCAGATAGTTTTCCAGGTGAATTTTTTACCCAAATTCCCAAAAGCGATCGCACCCTAAGGAGGACTATGCGTTCGCGAAGCGTGACCTACGGTCAATCGCAAAACTCCTGAACGGTTATCCCTTCGTCACTTCAGGTGCTAAATGTCATGCTTTCCCCCACAAGCTGTTCACGTAGCGTGCCCGTAGTCCATTAGCTGACAGCTGTAGCAATCCGTGTAGGAATTGAGAGAATTTTGATTCCATATTCCCTGTTCCCTGTTCCCTGTTCCCTGTTCCCTTTGCTATGAATGCTTACCAATTAACCAACTATCTGTACTCTTGAATTATTCTTAATCTTTCTAGACAAATGAGTTTAGCTCTAATCAAGTCCCGTCGGACTTTGATAACCTTAACAGTTACAGTTGCCATTGTATTGATTTCACTCAAGGCAGCAAGTGCAATACCATTGTTTGGTGCCGGTGCATCATTTCCCGAACCCCTTTACCAGCGTTACTTTTCCCAATACCAACAAGAAACCAGCGTTAATGTAAGTTACAGTAACATTGGCAGTGGTGGTGGTATTGAGGAATTCATTAACGAGTCTGTTGATTTTGCTGCCAGTGATATGCCCCCAACCGATGAGGAAAAAAGTCAGATGAAACGGGGCTTGCAAATGGTGCCAACAGCCGGGGGAGCTGTGTCAGTGATTTACAATCTCCAAGGTGTAGTGAGTTCTGTTAGACTATCTCGCGATACTTTAGGGAAAATCTTTACTGGTCAAATTGGTAATTGGAAGCAAGTTAATACTTACCTACCCAGAAGAGACATCAAAGTTATTGTGCGCTCAGATAGCAGCGGTACCAGTTTCATTTTCACCAAGTACTTGAGTGCCATTACCCATGGTCTGATCAAACCTAGCCGAAAACCAGATTGGGGCTTCAATGTCTTCTCAAGCCGTCCTCGAAATGGTGGAGTAGCTGCGGAAGTGCGGCGGATTGATGGTGCCATTGGCTATGTAGAGGCTTATTATGCTGTAGAAAACAACTTTCCTAGCGCTAGAATTGAAAATCAAGAGGGTCGCTATATTAAGCCTAGTCTTGACCAAGCCAGTAAAGGGCTGGTCAATGTGGAGTTTAACCAGGACTTCACCCTCAAACTTAACGATCCAGCCGATGGTTATCCAATTGTGGGTCTAACTTGGCTGCTACTGTACCAGAAGTACCCCACTCAGGCCAAAGCCCAGGGGATTAAAGATATGGTTAAGTGACTACTCCTAAATCAAATCAAAGATTATGATGTAGGCTTCTCTCTCCTCACGAATGAGACTTACTGTTCCTCGATATCCTGTATCGATTTACCACAGCCATTGAGCGGCAGTCCAACCGCCATCAATCTATTATACCAAAACCAAGAGAACCCGTCAGGTAATTCCCCTCCCGCGCATGAAGCGCGGGTATAACGGGAGACCGCTTACCTGTTTAATTGGATTTTGACTAAAGGTCAGGACCTCAACGGGGAACTGGGGTATACCAGGATTCCAGACGGTCTTGCTCGCCAAGCCATCCAAGCAGTGAATCAAAACATCACTGTTGGGTCATAGTAGTGGGGTAGGGTGGGTTATTGTAACGGGCAAGATGCCCGTTCCACCAAGATGCCCGTTCCACCCCTGGTGATCGTTCCATCCCTGATACCCGTTCCACCAAGATGCCAGTGTCTTGCGTAGAAGCGATGCAGCGCGGTCTTGGGAAGGCAGCGCGGTCTTGGGGGTTCCCCCCATGAGCGACTGCCGTGGTTTCCCCCATGAGCGACTGCATCAAGACACTGGCATCTTGCCAGTTTCCTCCTTATTTTCTCGCGGGCAGGATGCCCACTCTACTCCTATTCATTCCTAAATTCAGCAACGCCCCTGGTTCAAAAAGTAAATAGCATCAACCTGCCACCTTTAGAGGGCATTTCAACTTGAAGGTTGTTGCCTTGCACATCCTTACCATTGAATTCGTATATAACGTCTGTGGCTCGGACGCTCCTCCTAATCACAGTAGGCTGGAAGTCAGGTAGCCAGACTCTTAGACCTTTGAGTACTTCTGGCGGTACCTGACTTTGGTCAATTTCTTCTTCAACCTGCTGAATTTCCCCAATGGCATTGACATCCACTTCAAAGCGGTTGCCCTGGGAGTTCTGACCACTCAGTCCATAGATTAGCTTGCCATCATTCCCAATCTCGATAGCTGCATCCGTGGGTGAAACACCGGCAGCAACAGTGGCCGCAGTGATAGCAGGAGCTGGAACTTCAGAGATAGAAATCTCCTGGAATATCCCCCCAAAGCTTTGGGTTAATGCCTTGCCAGCTGGGAGACTAAGGGCAAGGAATGAAACCAGTGTCAAGCTAAATTTTCGCAGTAAACTCATCTCCATGTCACACCAAAAAAATGTTTGCTTTCTTGTAAAATAGCATTAAACTTGGCTTAGAGTTTTCTACTACACTCTTGCTATGAGATAAATTTGATTCCCCACTATTGATTGCCCACTTATAACGCCAGTAAAATAGGCGAAACTTTATACTTGAAATGGTCGTCATATAAATTATATTGTTATTGACGCGAACGCATAATTTAAATAAAGACTAGAATAAATTAAGGATAAATTAATGATTGGCTATCAATTTTTTTTGCAGAAGGTTTTAACAGCAACAGTAGTAACCGTAACCGTTGGCTTTGGTTCTATCAGTGGTGCGATCGCTCAATCCTTCACTGGCGCGGGAGCTACATTTCCTGAACCCCTTTATCGCCGTTACTTTAGAGAATACCAAGAACAAACAACAGATGTAAAGCTCAAATACAGTGGCATTGGCAGTGGTGGTGGAATTAGACGATTTCTGAATCAGTCCGTTGACTTCGGAGCCAGCAATGTGATTCCAACTCCTGTAGAGAGAAACTCCATGAAACGGGGTTTGTTAATGGTACCAACTGCTGGGGGGTCTTTGGCTGTGGTTTATAATCTTCAAGGGATAACCACCGATGTTAAGCTATCCCGAGAGACTCTAGGTAAAATCTTCTCAGGTGATATTTCTAATTGGAAGCAAGTTAGCTCCCGCCTACCTAATCGGAAAATCCAAGTAGTTGTCCACTCAGGCACTAGCGGTACTAACTTTATTTTTACTAAATATTTGAACGAAATTACTAATGGCAAAATCCGACCCAGTAGAAAACCTAATTGGGGCTTTAAGGTCTTCTCTAGTGTTCCGGGAAATGGACCAGTAGCTAGCGAAGTTAACCGAATTGACGGTGCCATTGGCTATGTACCAGCGAGCTATGCTAAACAGCTTAACTTACCGATGGCCAGGCTGGAAAATCAAGCTGGTCGCTACGTCAAGCCTACGGTTGATCAAGCCAATAAAGCCCTAGCCAATGTGCAGTTCAATGATGACTTCACCATCGAAAATATAGATGACCCAGAAGAGGGATATCCAATTGTAGGTATAACTTGGCTGTTTGTCTACGAAAAGTATCCTAAACCAGAACTAGCCCAAGGGGTTAAAGACCTGATAAATTGGATTCTGACTGAGGGTCAAGACTTGAACGAAGATCTACAGTACACTCGGATACCGGAAGATGTTGCTAACCGAGCCATCGAAGCTGTGAATAACAACATCAGGGTTGTTCCATAGAACGACAAAATTCAACAGAAGGCAAAAGGAATACATTTCTTTTGAGA
>NZ_JAAHHS010000480.1 GCF_010692395.1 Moorena sp. SIO3H5 | reverse complement strand
AAGACGGCAGACGAGATCCGGGGTCCGTCGGGACGGGAGGGCAGACGTGTGCTCTTCCGATTTTTTATAATAAGGTATAAAATTATGAAATTCATCAGTCCAAAAACTGACTTTGCTTTCAAGAAAATCTTTGGTTCAGATCAGAGTAAGGATATTCTGATTTCCTTCCTCAATGCTATGATATACTCCGGTAATTCTGTCATCCAGGATTTAGAAATTATTGATCCTTATAGCGCGGGGGATGTAGTGGATTTAAAAGACACTTATCTGGATGTTAAGGCAGTATTAGAGGATAGAACGACTGTTATCATTGAGATGCAACTCTGGAATGTGGAAGCTTTCAAGAAGCGAGTGGTTTATAACTTGTGCAAAACCTATGGAAATCAACTGCAATTGGGACAGGGATATTTCGATCTAAATCCAGTCATTGCTTTAACTATCACAGATTTTAAGTTATTCCCTTCAACCGAGAAAGTAATTAGCTGTTTTTACTTTCAAGAGGAAGAAGACCACTTGCCTTATCAGGAAAATGAAGTCAAGCTGGTGTTTGTGGAACTTCCAAAATTTACTAAGCAATTGGAAGAGTTAGAAAGTGTGATAGATAAGTGGATATATTTTATCAAAGAAGCGCCAAACTTAGAAATTATTCCTGACAAATTCAGGGAAATCCCACAGCTGGAAAAAGCGTTAACCATAGCGAATCAAGCGGGGTTGAGTGTCTCAGAAGTGGAAAAACTCCGCAAACAGGAGATGGTCTTGGAAGACGCGCGAGGTGCATTGAGTTTCGCGAAAAGGCAAGGACGAGAAGAAGGGGAAAGAAATTTACTATTGCGACAGCTTGAGAGCCGCTTTGGCAAACTAACTATTCATGCCTTAGCATTAATCGAAGCCTTGACCAACGAAGATCTAAACAGTTTATCAGAAGCCATCTGGGATTTTCAGACCAGTGAGGACTTACTCAACTGGCTGCAAGAGCACTCTAATTAAAAGTCTAAATTTTCAATAAAATTAATCGTCTGCTGGGCAGTGCTAAATATCAATTGAAAAGCTGATCCTTGAAAAGTTCAGCACTGCCGAGCCTACATCTACATCTGTAAAGCGATTGGCCTACGGCCACGCTACGCGATGAAGCGTTCGCGAAGCGGAGGCCTTTGGCCTCAGCTTCCGCGCTTATGCGATCGCACTACATCTAGTACATCTACTGGGCTGGTGGCCAGTGGTTGATCCCAATTCAAAACCTGATCATGGGGAAGGTAACCACTGCACACCCTAGATCACAGGCTGCTATTGACTATTTTAGCTAAAATAGCTATTTTAGACTTTATGTCTAGTATTTTTACCTAAAAAGTGATGAAAACCCTTGGAGCATCTGAGGCAAAAAACCGTTTTGGTGAACTGTTGGATTTAGCTCGAACAGAGCCAATACAAATTATTAAAAAAGGGCGTAATGTCGCTGTTGTTATTTCTATAGAAGAATTTGAAAGGTTATTAGAGTTAGAAGACGAACTTATAGCTATCAAAGCTAAACAAGCACAACAAGAAGGGTTTATTGGGCTGTCAGAAAGTGAGCAGCTTTTGGAGAATATTATGAATGCTTAGGCTCAAAGGGAGCAGGGAGCAGGGAGCAGGGAGCAGGGAGAATAAAATTGAAATTGAAGGTACTTCATCACGTATGATGAACGCGCTAAGTTACCAAGTTAAAGAAGAAATTATAGAAATATTACTGATTGCTACCCCACCGCGCACCCAAACGCGATTGGCCTACGGTCACGCTACGCGATGAAGCGTTCGCAAAGCGGAGGCCTTTGGCCTCAGCTTCCGCGCTTATGCGATCGCACTCCCGATTCCCGACTCCCAACTCCCGATTCCCGACTCCCGACTCCCGGAATATATTAAAATCTGTAAAGAAACTGAAAGGATAAGGGAGAATGCGCTTAGCAATTGTTGGTGCGGGGCTCGCGGGCATGGCCACAGCAGTAGAATTAGTGGATGCTGGTCATGAGGTGGAAATTTTTGAATCCCGTCCCTTTGTGGGGGGAAAGGTAGGCAGCTGGGTAGATAAGGATGGCAATCACATCGAAATGGGGTTGCATGTCTTCTTTGGCTGCTATTACAACCTGTTTGACCTGATGAAGAAGGTGGGAGCGTTCCAGTTTCTGCGCCTGAAGGAGCATACTCACACCTTTATTAATCATGATGGACGCAAGGGTGAGCTAGACTTTCGCTTCCTTACTGGTGCTCCCTTTAATGGCCTAAAAGCGTTTTTCACCACCTCCCAACTCTCTCTCCAGGATAAGCTGCAAAACTCCATTGCTCTGGGGATTAGCCCTCTGGTGCGTGGCTTGATAGATTTCGATGGCGCAATGAAAACGATTCGTGACCTAGATGCCGTCAGTTTCGCTGATTGGTTTCGCGGTCATGGTGGTTCCGAGGGTAGTTTAAAGCGGATGTGGAATCCCATTGCCTATGCTCTGGGTTTCATCGATACCGAGAACATTTCTGCCCGTTGTATGCTAACCATATTCCAGTTATTTGCCGCTAGAACCGAAGCATCGGTACTACGAATGCTGGAAGGCTCTCCTCATGAGTACCTCCATAAACCAATTATTAACTATTTAGAGGAAAGAGGAGCAAAAATCCACACTCGCCGCCAAGTCAGGGAAATTCTATTTACGGAAACCCCAGAGGAAACCCGAGTCACTGGTTTAGTGATTGCCAAAGGGGAAATCGAAGAAACCATCACCGCTGATGCCTATGTCTGTGCCGTTGATGTGCCTGGTGTTCAACGGCTGTTACCGAAATCATGGCGCAAGTGGTCCGATTTCGATAATATCTACAAGCTGGATACGGTACCAGTGGCCACGGTCCAACTACGATTTGATGGCTGGGTGACAGAGCTTCATGATGCCGAGAAACGCAAGCAACTCCAAGAAGCAGCAGGGATGGATAATCTACTGTATACTCCCGATGCTGACTTTTCCTGCTTTGCTGATTTAGCTCTGACTAGTCCTGGTGACTATTACAAAGCCGGTGAAGGGTCACTGATGCAATTGGTACTAACCCCAGGAGACCCATTTATCCGACAAAGTAATGATGCGATCGCAAAACATGTGCTTCACCAAGTCCATAACTTGTTTCCCTCCTCACGAGACTTGAACATGACCTGGTCTAGTGTCGTAAAACTCGCTCAGTCTCTATACCGGGAAGCCCCTGGCATGGACCCCTATCGCCCTAACCAAAAGACCCCAATCCCTAATTTTTTCCTAGCCGGTAGCTATACCCAACAAGACTATATCGATAGTATGGAAGGAGCTACCCTATCCGGGCGTCGTGCTGCTAAGGCGATTGAGTCTTTGGTTAATTGAGGGAATCGGGAGTAGGGAATCGGGAATCGGAAATCGGGAAAGAGTGGGGAGATGGGGAGATGAGGAGATGGGGAGATGGGGAGATGGGCAATACTGGCTGGATTTTGGATAAATCCCCCCAATCCCCGTCGGGATCCCCCTGCCTGTTCCCTACTCCCTACTCCCTACTCCCTACTCCCTACTCCCTACTCCCTACTCCCTGTTCCCTATTCCCTGTTCCCTGTTCCCTTTGCTATCGCGAAGTCAAAAATAATACTTTACCAACCTAAAACCCCATGTCTGATTGGCTGGAACATAGTGTACAAGTTGAAGTAGAAGTTCCCATTGAATTAGCGTGGGATCTTTGGTCAGATTTAGAGCAAATGCCCCGGTGGATGAAGTGGATTGACTCAGTGGAAGTCCTAAAAGAGGATCCTGACTTATCCCGGTGGAAACTTGCTAGTACAGGTTTTGAGTTTAGCTGGCTCTCTCGTATTGTGAAATTAGTTCCACATCAGATTATTCAGTGGGAATCAGTAGATGGTTTGCCCAATCGAGGTGCAGTCCGCTTCTACGACCGTAAGGATAGCAGTATTGTTAAGCTCACTATCGCTTACGGCATTCCCGGCATTCTTGGTCAGTTAATGGATAACTTATTTTTAGGTAACCTAGTTGAATCTACCATTCAGGCAGATTTAGAACGATTCCGGGATTATGCCTTGAAGGTGAAAAGGTAGCAGTGGGGAGATGGGGAGATGGGGAGATGGGGAGATGGGGGGATGGTTATTAAGGTAAATTACTAGGATATCATATTAAACCTTAAACCTTCTAAGCTTCTAACCTTCAACCTTCAACCTCCTAACCTTCAACCTCCTAACCTTCAACCTCCTAACCTTGAACCTTCATGTTTCCCCCGCATGGTACGAACTACGAACCAAAGGACCGGAACGAACATGGGCAAATCCCATATCCCGTGCGATCGCACCTAGCTCATCAAACTCTTCCGGTGTCCAGTATTTTTGTACGGGCAGATGTTGGAGAGAGGGACGCATATATTGACCGAGGGTGATGCGATCGCATCCAATTTTACCTAAATCCGCCATCGCCTCTATTACTTCTGCTTTGGTTTCCCCATGGCCCAACATTAATCCCGACTTAGTGGGAATAGCGGGATTGAGTTGTTTGACAATGCTGAGCACATCAAGCGATCGCTGATATTTTGCTCCCCGGCGCACCTTGCCCTGTAAGCGCTGCACCGTTTCAATATTGTGGTTGTAACAGGCTGGCTTGGCCTCCACCACCGTGGCTATCCGTTGCTGTTGCAACTCTGCTGACGTTTGATCCTGCTCACTTTTCCCCCCCCAGAAATCTGCCGTTAGCACTTCTATCTCAGTACCTGGATTGAGTTGGCGGATGGCATCCATAGTAGCTACAAACCAACCGGCACCCTGGTCTGGCAAATCATCCCTGGCCACAGAGGTCAGCACCACATACCGCAACCCCAATAACTGCACCGATTCCGCAACTTTTTGCGGCTCCTCTGGGTCAAGGGCCATGGGAGCATGACCTTTATCCACTTGACAAAATGCACAAGACCGTGTACACGTCGGTCCCATCAACAAAAATGTAGCGGTTTTCTGAGAATAGCACTCACCTCGGTTCGGGCAACGTCCCTCTTCACAAATCGTGTGAATCTGCCGTTGTTTAATAATTCGCTGCACCGTTGAGATGTCACTAGCATTACCAATCGGACGTCGCAACCAAGACGGAAGTGCAGTAATTTCTGAACGCCATTGTTTTTGTGTAGTCATGAGGAATCGGGAGTCGGGAGTCGGGAATCGGGAGTCGGGAATCGGGAGTCGGGAGTCGGGAATCGGGAATCGGGAGTCGAATAGAATTGTAACAGGAGCAAGGGGCAAGATGCCCGTTCCACGTTAGATGGTTACTCTACCAAGATGGCTATTCCGGCAAGATACCTATTCCACAAAACTATT
>NZ_JAAHHS010000048.1 GCF_010692395.1 Moorena sp. SIO3H5 | reverse complement strand
GCAATGGCTCGTCCTAGCAGAATAGCTAGTAATATATCAGCAGTCAAAGCCAAAATCACTACTAACAACTGTAACAGTAGGTTGTCGGTGAGCAGGAAGTTTAGTTGAGCTTCTGAGGTTCCCCTTACCAAAAGGGCAACTGGCTTACCATTAAAATTATTTAGCGTCTTGGCAGCCACTGTATAGGTTTGCCTCCCTATCTTGATGCGTTTGGTAATTGGATTACCCTGAGCTGTTACCGCTTGATTCAGGAAAGGGGTATCGCGCAAGAAGACGTTCGGTTGAGCTTCTGCTAAATTGGTACTTTTACCCTGGTCTAAGGCAGTTGCCAAGAGGAATTGACCATCGGGTTGACGTAAATATACCGCACTATAACCTCCCCCAAAAGACTTTAGGGTATCCTCGACGATAGGCAGCTTGCCATTGACAATATCCCCAGAAATCAGTACTCCCAAAACTGCCCCTGTGTCGGTGGTTCTAACCGGTGTGACGGTGTAGCGAATCAACAGATTGTTTTGCTCGACAATCCCAGCAGGTAGGAAGGGAGACTCTTGAGCAACCTCAGACCAGCTGACCAGTTCACTGGTTTTAATTTGCTGAGGATTTTCCAGAACCTGACTGACTAAGTCATTGGGATCGAAAAACTCCGCAGTTCGATCAGAATTAGCATTGACAAGAATTCGTCGATCCTTTCCCACCAACGTGGCATATTCAATCCGACGAGTCTGGATTTCTTGCTGGAGAATATCTTTCACTTCTTTGAACAAACCAGGGGTTAAGGGTTTGCCTTGAGCATGGGTTTGAACCGCTTTAATAATTGCGCTATTGTCAGATTGTCCCCGAAAGCCAAACCCCATCTGATTAATTTTGATATTATAGATAATATCCATAACCGCCAATTCGGATTTGGCTTGGTTGATTAACTGAGCACGACCTCCTGTAATAATCAAAAAAGCCCCCACACCTGCTAAGCCAACCACGGAGATCACTTCTGACGTGAACAAGGCTAGA
The DNA here is from genome assembly GCF_010692395.1 of Moorena sp. SIO3H5. GTDB lineage: Bacteria > Cyanobacteriota > Cyanobacteriia > Cyanobacteriales > Coleofasciculaceae > Moorena. The sequence goes on along the minus strand of NZ_JAAHHS010000048.1, from coordinate 31,791 downwards.
AGCTGCTTCCCTTGTATGGGTACGTTATAAAACCATTTCAAAAATAAAGATGGAAGTCTTTGGGGTCCTGCAAGCTTTGACTGGATTAACTTAGGTAGTGGTAGCAGTGATTTACCCAGTTTTGTTTTCAGGGTAGATGTTGACAGGTTAAAAGTTTGGTGAGTGCCAGTATGACCATTATCAGATAATTTATTAGACAATTTATCTGATAATTTAATATCATGAATATCAATCTGGTGACCATTGTTATCCTTAAGGGAGTTATTCTGGGGAGGGATTTGAGTCATGGAATACGCCCAATTAATTAAAAATAGGTAGTTTCTCGTTGTGAAGACACCCAGGGTTTGGACATCGCTGCCACCATTGCCTAACTCGGGGTGACTGATAAATTTTAGGAGTTACAATCACAGAATTCCCCATCAATCTTGTTGAGAACACAGTTACTTTGAAAATGGTAATTAACAATTAAACATTAACAATTAAACATTAACAATTAACTAACAACACTAACTCACCTTGAACTTGCCTACACTATCTTGCAGTTGCTCGGCAACTGTAAGCAGTTGTTTAAACGAGTGGGATACTTGCAACGCTTCTATGGAAGTATGATTAGCGATCGCTGCCACATTAGTCATAGTCTGAGTCACTGATTCGCTCGTTTGAGTTTGCTCAACAGTTACCGTAGCGATCGCTTCGACCAACTCATTAATCTTGACCATTACTGCAGTGATTTGATTCAAACTCTGCCTGGTGTCATCTACCAGTTTCGTTCCTCCTACCACTTGTTCAGTACCAGCTTCCATGGCAGATACTACCTCATTGGTTTCCATTTGGATTTGTGCCACAATTTTTTCGATTTCTGCCGTTGCTTCTGCTGATTGATGGGCTAAGGCTCGCACTTCATCAGCAACCACAGCAAAGCCTCGACCTTCTTCCCCAGCACGAGCTGCCTCAATAGAAGCATTTAACGCTAGCAAGTTGGTTTGAGCTGCAAAGTTACTAATCAGGTTAACCACTTTAGAAATCTTTTGGGAGGATTCCCCAAGGCGTTTGACCTTCTTGGCAGTGCTGCCTACAGTTTCCCGAATCGCCATAAAGCCTTCCACAGTGCGGTTCATAGCAGTATCCCCAGCTTCGACTGTCTGAGCCGCTTGTTTAACTGCAGCTTCAGCTTCAGAGGCTCTAGCAGCCACAGCTTGAGTTGAACTGGTCATATCTTGAATTCGTTGTAAGGCTGCAGTAATTTCCTCCGACTGTCGTAAGGCTTCCGTTGATAGTTCTCGAATCGCTGCTTCATCTTGAGTAGTGGTGGTGGTAACTTGCTTCGTTGCCTGTTGCACTTGCACCACCAGTTTCCGCAAGCTTTCAATGGTAGCGTTGTAGGAATCAGCTACAGTTCCCAATTCATCGGCGGTCACACGGGCACGGATCGAGAGGTCTCCTTTACTAACTGGGTCTACTTCCATCAGCAATTCCAGTGCTCGTTTTTGAAGCTGCTCTTTAGCAGTTCGTTGCTCGGCTTCAGCAATTCTTTGCTGTTCCAAGAGGTTGATGCGGTCAAGGGTGAGTCCTACTTGGTTAGCTACTTGGGTTAAAAAATCGATTTCCGAAGCTTGCCAGGCTCGAGGTTCACTGCATTGGTGAGCAATTAATAAGCCTAAGAGTTCCCCTTCAACGACAATTGGGGTAACTAAATTGGCTTTGACAGCAAAGGGTTCTAACTGTTTCAGGTGACACCTGGTCAGACCAGCTTCATAAATATTGGTTGTTGCCTTAACTCGACCTTGGATGTACTTATCCACGTAATCCTTTGCAAAGCAAGGGTCAGCAATTTCCGCACCGAGAGCCTGGGGCCAACCCGCAGCCACGGATTCAGCAATGACAGTACCTTTCCAATTAGGGTCAAAGCGATAGACAACAACTCGATCCGCATCCAGCCCTTCTCTGCTCCCTTGGACTACCATATCCAGGATCTCTTGGAAGCCAAGGGCTTGAGTTAGCTGAATCGTAATGTCTTTGAGTTGTTTAGCACGCTTAGCCTCAAGGCTTTGGTCTTGTACCAGAAGTTTAATCCGGGCTACTAAGTTATTAAAGGTGTGAGCCAAGGTTTGGGTTTCTGCGCTACCACTCGGTTGAGCAATCGCATCTAAATTACCTGCAGCCACTTCCTTGGCTGTATCAGATAATTGACCTAGAGGAGCAGATAGGCGGCGGGATAAAAGCAGAACAACGATCAGAGTCACTGCTCCCAAGCCTAGGGCTATGAAGACAAACGCTACAATTAACTCATTACCAGCGTTTTGCTGTTCTGATTTGTCCACAGAAGCAACAGATACCCAATCCGTGTGTGGGTTAGTGACAATGGTATAGAACTTATTTTTATAGAGGAAGTAAACAATTTTTACCTGCTTTCCCGTTTTATTCGTATAGGTCGAAAGTCTTGCTTCGTTTAGTGAATACTTAGCTTTGAAACTATTGAAGTCTTGCTTAGTATTAATAGTTAGCTGGCTTGGTGCCTTGACTAAAAACTTAGCAATTTCCCAAATCGCTTCACCCCCAATGATCTCCTCCTCATCCAGACTACCTTCAGGGGTGAGGGTACTAATTACCATGCCTTGGCTAGTGTCTATCAGCTGCACTTGTTGGGAACCCATCAATCCGATATGTTCTAGATAAGGGAAAAGTTGCTCTAATTGATTCATGGGTAGCACAGCTTTAATCACCCCAAGAAATTCTCCTGATTGAGGATCCTTGATGGCCTGAGCTAGATCAAAACCAAAGATATTAGCTGAATCATCAAAGTCCAGTTCACTGACCCAACGCCCTTGAAGCTTGGCTTGTTGCCACCAGTTTTCATCCCTTTGCACAAAGTCAGAGGTGAGATTACTATAAGCAATGTTGTACCCATAGCGGTCAGTGACAAATAATTCCCCTAGACCTACATCCTTGACGATTCTCTTTAAGTAACGATTGAGTTGTGGATTGGGTTTGAGGAGCTTTGTGTTTTGAAAACGTAATTCAATCTCGTGAATAGCCAGTTTCTGAAGTTCTTGCTGTTCTGCGGTTTTGCTACCAGCATGAGCTGCATTGATGACTAAAGGATTACTAGCTAATAAGGTGGGTACGGTAAAGGTATCCTTAATCAGTTGGCTAGCTGCTTCACCAGCAATTAGAGCTTGCTCTTGCTGCTGTAATTTATTTCGCTCTTTGTCATGGTCGTGAACAATTCTGTAACTTACTAGGCTAGCCAGAGTCAGAGGAATCAATACCGTTGGCATAATCGTTGTCAACAACTGGCGGCTGAGAGTATTTTTATTCCTCTGATTTTTTTTTTCAGTTTCAACCATTTCCAGAAGCTGATCTCCTGGGTTGATATCTTGTTCTGGCAAATGCCTAATCTCGGTCTCAGTTTCTGTTAACTCTTGAACAACCCGCAAGTTAACGTTAGAAATAGTTGACTCAGGCAAAAGTGTTTTTACGAGGGGAATTTTTGATTTTACCATCTCATTATTATTGTTATTTAAATTAAGATTATTATTGTTTTTTTTCATAATTAAAAACTTATTTTTTATCCCAGATTTTTTTATATATTATAATTAGTTTTTATTATTGATTATCGAATAATATGTTCAGGTTTCCGTCGCTTAATAGTAGGATTAAAACTTGGTATCAAAAATTAGTTTGCCATCAAAAACTACTAGCATTTCACCACCATGTTTCAGCCAATATCCCTGTAAAAACTTGGCCAATTCAGGATTCATGCTTGATGATGGGAGAGGATGAATCAAATCAGGATTGCACCATTCAATGTCCTCTACCCGGTTGACGACCAACCCTAGCATTTGGTTGTATTTAATGGACTTAGGATCATGAGACTGGATATGCAACACTAAGGAGGTGTACTGTGATGTGTTTACCGGTTGCTGATGCCAAGGAGTTAATCCCACAATGTGTCCGAGATCGACCATCCAAAGAACTTCACCCCGCCAGTTGTAAACACCCATCACCCAAGGTGGCATATGGGCAATTGGAATAATTTGACCAACACCAATAGTCAGCACTTCAGTCAGCTGATTAATTGGCATTAAAGCAGTAGTATCAGGTACTAGATGAAACCGCAGAAACTGCTGTCTAATTTCATTGGCAGCAGTTTCTGTCGCTGATGATGGGGAAGCTGAAGCTGGGATAAACTTGGACACCATGATGATCTCTCTTTTTTTATATCTCAGATTTAGCCCTTGACCAGTTGTTTAATGATTTTTAGGAGTTCTGCGTGATCAACAGGCTTATACAGGTAAGCATCTGCTCCCTGCTTTAACGCCCAAAATTTATCCATTTCAGTATCTTTGGTGGAGCATATTATCACAGGAATTTGGCTTGTCTTAGCTTCATTTTTAAGGGTTCGACAAATTTCAAAACCACTGCGATCTGGAAGCACAACATCAAGGACAATCAAATCAAGCTGATTACTGCTAATTTTTTCTAGGGCTTCTGATCCATTATTGGCAGTTAATACATTAAATCCATTTTGCTTGAGATAACCTCTGAAGATTTCTAGATCTGTTAATGAATCTTCAACAATTAATGCGGTAACCATTTTTCTCCGATTTTTTAAATAACTATAAAATTATAAGCAGATAAGCAAGTGTTTAAAGGTATTTTTTTGTAAATACTTAAATTTTGGTTATCTAGTCAATGCTAATTAACTTGTTTAAGATGTTTAATGATAACTTTCAATACCTCTTCAGGATTGATGGGTTTACTCATAAAATCTGAGGAGCCAACCATCTTAGCTCTCACACGGTCGATGATGCCGTCGTTACCAGTCAAAATTACAATCGGAGTATTGCGGAAAAAGGAGAGCCTACGCAATTGACCACAAATTTCATAACCATTAGCATTTGGCATGACCAGATCTAAAAATATCAACTCTGGCTTAGTAGCTAACAAAGTAGCGATCGCCCTAAGTGCATCATTAATAGCCACAAAGCGATAGCCTTCTGAGGTAAGAATTTTTTCCATGCTTTGGCAGATCAGGGGACTATCATCCACACAGGCAATCAAAGGTTTCTGCTCAGGAACAGTTTTTACCGATGTTTCGTTTGGAGGTAGCGAAACTGGAGCAGGTAAATCCGGAATATCTATCAGTTCGACTAATCCTGATTGCAGGTGAGGCAGAATGGAGAGAGTAACTGCCCTAGTATCCCGTTTCATTAGTATGGCCAAGTCTCGTAGGGTATATTGTCCATTCAACAGCTTGGTCATAGTTTGATAAGCCTGAGGGGATGTTTTAACTCTCAGTTGCTCGGGCTGCCTGATTATTGGTGCCCGATTAGGGAAGCGGTCTGCTACACGAGCACTTTGCCAAGCTTCCCAAAGTTGATCAGCTTCATGAATCACTTGCTCTGCGTCAATCAAGACCAGTGGTTTAAAGAATGATGATGATGATGAATCTGGTTTGATTTGATAGGTGATCTGCATGCCTTGGGTAACATCAAAAAGTATTTCTACCATGACAGACTGAATCATTTTGATAGCTTGATCACGGGTAACCTTGTGCAGATCTACCCATAGGCATAGCAAATGATAGTCCCAACAGACATTGACATCTTCCCAATTGGTATTAGCTAGATCGTCTTGCAGTGATGAAAGCTGAGCAGATGTCTGAGGACAGTGAATGAGTAGGTTTCTACGCCACCGTCTGACTGGATGAGTTCCTCCGGTAGCATACATGAGGCGACCCATATAAATGTGAAATATCCATTCTTGTTTACTAGGATCACTTAGAATGAGTTGACCGCTAAACCGAGGCTGCTTCAAAATTTCAAACAACCCAGCTTGTTTGACGGAAGTAAACTCTTTGATTGGAATTAGAGGATAATTTTGTTCTATCGCCATCATTGCCTTTGGTTTACCTGATTGCCGTTGTCAGCAAAACTCCGAAGTCCTAGTGTTGCCTATTAGCGGATGGGATTTGCCAATTGGGAAGAGCCTCTCTTAACCATAGGCAAGAAAAAACACCGGGAACAGTTAAAGACTTTCACCGAGATGCACAAGTAAAATATGATTGATCAGGTAACTGCTAGCTCAATGCTACAGAATTTTATAAGGTTGACGTATCCGTGAGTTTACACAAATTACACGAAAGAGACTATGGGGTATTTACGCATTGACTGAAGTTTTTGATTATTGATGACCTTCTATGCCAGAAAACTACTGAAATGTATCACTTTTAACACTGAGCCATGTTGCCATCTTGGCAGGGATTTACAAAAATTTACTGGCTCGTTAGTGTTAGTTAATTAAAACTCTATGAGCTACACTGCCTTTATGAGGTTGACTTTAAGCATTCACCAAGGAAGCACTAAGACTATAAAACCCTTACCCTATTCAGTGAAGGACGCGCTTTTTCAATCAAAAGAGTCAGCCCATAGAGTCAGCCCATAGACTAGTTTTCGTGGCTGACGCTTGGGATCAGGCCTTCTTCGTACCAAGGTTGGGAGAAATAACAATTACCAAAAACCCACACCTTACAATTTATAAGCTCTCGGACGTGATATTACTTAACCGTTCTCTTGGCATCATCTTCTATGGTCTCTATTGCTCGCAAAAACCTCTGGGCAGACATCCCTCGCTTTCTGGTCGCTCAAGCAGGAATTATGTTTGCCGTTAGCCTAGTAACCATTCAAACTGGTCTGCTCAACGGCTTCACTCGCTCTACAGTTCTTCTGATTGAGGGTTCCGAGGCCGATATATGGGTAAGTTCTGAGCGAATGGTTCAGTTTGAGCTAACTGAGCCACTTTTAAAGAATCAGCTGGATCAGGCTCAACGAGTCAAAGGTGTAGAGCGAGCAGAAGCACTACTGATGGGGTCAGGTCGATGGCGTCCTCTTAAGGGAGATACCAGTCCTGTTAAGTTGATTGGATTTGACCTAGAGGGAACACTGTTCCAACCCGGAACAATCACTCGGGGTAGACTGAAGACCCTTCAGGATCCTTATACGATTATGGTGGATCAAAGCAGATTACCGACGCTCAATCTCAGAGATATCGGTGATACCGCTACGGTTAACTTCTTGCCTGCTCGATTGGTCGGCTTAACCACAGATAGTCAATCCCTTGTAGCTAGCCCATTCTTATTTGCTTCCTTAGAAAATGCCAATACCTATATCAACACAAGCTATACCTCTAAGCTTAACTGCACTGTAGAATCTTCAGATAATTTGCAGTGTACCACTATTTACGAAAAGTCAAAGTCTTTGAATAAGTATGATGAGTCGGAGATTCCTGAACCTACACCTTTGACCCTGACAGACCCCATTACCTATATCATGGTAAAGGCTAAACTAGGTCAGGATCTTGAGCAACTCAAACAGAATTTAGAAGCTGCTTTACCCGGGACTCGTGCTTATACAAAGGTTGAAATGGCACGCAAGACCCGAAATTACTGGCAGGTGCGAACAGGTGTTGGTTTTGTATTGGGTCTAGGTGCTGCTGTGGGAGTGATTGTTGGCATAGTAGTTGTCACTCAGATTCTCTACGCCTCAGTTTCTGACCATATCAAAGAGTTTGGTACCCTAAAAGCGATGGGCGCACCGGATCGGTTTATTTATAGTGTTATTGTCGAACAAGCATTGTGGATGGCTGTTCTTGGTTATGTGCCTGGTATGCTACTTTGCTGGGGGTTGAGTGTATGGGTTAAATCAAAAGGAATTATCCTTTTGATCACGCCACTATCTGCCACAGGTGTTTTTGGTATAACTGTGGTAATGTGTGTAACTTCGGGTTTGTTCGCTATCCAAAAGGTGACTCGTATTGATCCAGCTATTGTATTTAAAGCCTAGAAACCATTTTGAGTCATATCATGTTCAATTTAATACTTATCATTCTTGGTTGTTTGTGAATTGTTAATTTTTAATTGACCGTTGACCATTAATAATTTCAAATTAACGACTTACCTGAATAATAACTGATTAACTGAACTCGATATCACCCAGTTATAAAATTGAACTTTTAATAGTTTAAAAAAATTCGTAAACCGGTATCTTATGACTATTCTCGCTCAGCAATTAATTGGTTATTAACTTCCATGACTGCAGGAGGCAAGGTGAATCCGCCTTCAGATTTTTCCACTAGGGATCGCTGTCTCAGGGAGGCTAGAGCCCTGAGTAATTCCTGAGGCGATATCTCCAGTAATTCATCCTGTAATTGAGTTAAAATTACAGGCTCTTTATGACTAGCCATGGTATATATAATTTTATGTTCCAAATCTGATAACCGATCTAAGATGTCTTCGATAAAGTCACTAACGTCATGGGTAAATAGGGTAGTTGCCAAAAAATCGGTCACACTGCCATCAAACACTTCTTTTATGGTTATGGCAACAAGTTTTAACATCAAGGGATTGCCACGATACCCCTTAATTAAATACTCCCAGTTTTTCTGCCCAGACAATCCTTTTTCCTGCAAAATATACTGAGCGGCTTCCCCTAAACCTTCAAGTTTTAAGGAACGAACAGGTGAAGTCTCTCCTTCTTGTAAAGAAATTTCGCTGAGTTTCTCCTGACTGGTAATCAACAAACAGCTTTCATGGGGTTCTTCTCCCCAGCGTCTGATGAATTCACCATAGCCTTCATACCCTTCTCGGTAGATGCCGGCAAGTGTACCAATCTGTAGAATAGATTCGGCACCGTTGAGGACTATCAAACAACGGTGTTGACGGCAGTACTCAATTAGTTGGGAGATAAGCTCCTTGGCAGCTTTAGGACTAGGGAGTGGGTTTAACCCCCCTGCGGTTTCATATCCTACAGTTTCTAGGGGCCTAGATAAAGATTGGAGCAGTGCTGCTAGGATATCCTCTAACCGGGGTGCCTGACGTAAGGAACGCCATACCACATACTTGAACTGATCCTGAATTTGTTTAGCCAGCTTCACTGACAAGGTGGTTTTACCAATCCCTGCCATACCCTGTAGTGCCACCAATCGGCAACGATCTTTAACAATCCATGTTTCTAACTGGCGTAGTTCTTCAGTGCGACCATAGAAAACCGAAACATCTGGTGCCTCACCCCAATCCATATGCTTGGGGTTTGAGGATTGGACAGTAGAGATAGGGGTATAGCTTCTGCCGTTAGAGGAGATATCCTGGGTTTCTAGATGAGTCTGATAGCGATTGACCAGCAGCTGTTGCAGTTTGGTTAGCTTTACAGGTCCTGTCCCCGATATCGGAAACTTTTTGTAGACCTCGCTGAGTCTTTTTCGCACTGCATGTTCACTAATGTCGAGGATTTTTGCGATCGCGTTTGTCGATTGACCCTCCATCGCCAAAGCCACAACCTCCAGCTCGGCTTTAGATACACCGTGTTCATTTGCGATCGCTTTTAGAAAGTCATAGGGAATCACAGTTGCACGCTCATACTCATAGAAACCTGATAGTTCATTGTAAATCCTCTTTCTGAGAACTGCTTGCCATTTTGGTCATTAATATGAGTTTTACCTTGTTGTTGTGTCCCGATCAATTCAAACCCATCTCTGGCAGAAACACTTTGTCAAACCCCTATCGTTTATGGATTTGCTGCCGGTTCGTGTTTCTTAAATCCATTCTTGAGGCAAAGGGCGAGTGGGGTTTCCCCCAAGACCACGCTGGCTTCTCTGTTCCCTTGCTGCATCGGTAACAGATCTAAGTCTGTTCGTCAGATCTTCCTAACAAACTATGACTACCGATATCAATGTTGTTTTAGTAGATTGCGGTGCGACCCAAGGGCGCGAGCAATACCTCGCGCCCTTGGAGGCGCGGACCGTGATTTTTTCTGGAGTGTACGCTGATCTCGAACTCAGGTGAACAGAGCACTCACAACCAATCTAGACCATGCCTTGCTGTGTAGGAGCAGTTCTACTTCCGATTAAATACTCACTCTGCTAAAATTCATTGTTATGAGTTAGACATAAGAATGAATGTTAACCTGAGTCCAAGCTGACGCTGAAAGCCTTCATCTACCCTAGTTGCCCAAATCTTCTATCCGTTACTCGTTCATAGAGCGATCGCTTATATAGAACTCAGGTTGAGTAGGTTTTTTGTTGCCCTTCATCACTGACTAATGACTGTGGAATTGATCTGAGTAAACAGATTCGGATATCAGCCAATTTTATCGGCACAATTTACCCTGGCAAGCTTTATACACTTGGCCATTAACTCCTAAAAACTGATAAACCCTTGAGAGTAATGATGGTACTTTTCCAAATGGTGCAATGGGGAACCGAAAATAGCGGTAAATACAGCCGAGGTTTAGTACAAGATTAGATTAGGCGGATGAATCTCGAAGAACCCGCCATTAATCGATTAATCAGGCAGCACAATGGTTCAACGATTACTATCTAGTATCGGTTTCACCACTAAAAAGCCAGCACCAAATGCGCTCAAGACAATTCCCAAGATGGCTATAACCAACACCCAGCCATTGACATATGACACTGCCTCTGGCTGGGAACTTCGCAGGGAGCGATTGTCTTGTTGTTCAATCACTAAAGTTTCTCGATAGGAAGAGGGAGGGGTTTGAGGTTTCCTCTGAGGTGGGGAAAATTCACCCCCTGGGATAGTTGTAGCGGTGCGCTGGGATGGAATTGGTGGAGCTTGACGGGGTTCCGGCGGCTTTACTGGCTGAGGTCGATTGACTTCAGCTGGACTCACTGGTTCTAAGGAATTCATCACCTGCTGTAGATGCAGAGCTGAATTAATAACTGTTTTAACTTCCTGTCGCAGCTGCTGGTGTTGTTTAACTAAATGCTGATTTTGAGAATGGAGAGAGTCCAACATCGCCTGTGTTGCTTGCAACTCAGCTGCTAGTTCCCGGTATACAGAAATTGGTACTGACGGACAGTATGTATTCGATTTGTTTGCCGATGTTGAACTAGGGTAACGATCGCTACTAGATTTGGGCATAGGGGGGTTGGTTCGGTGATTAGAAGTCATAAGTATAGCTAAACTTCATCCAAGGCAAGAATAGTTGAAATTTTAATCTGTGGGCAGCCCTTGTTGGCTCAAAGCTAGGGAGATAGTCAACAAAAACTCCCGCTGCATAGTCTGGTTGATTCACCCTATTGATAGTGATAACCGAAAAAAGTTTCCCATGGGTTCAGACAATGGAGAAATGTCTAGGAAATTTTTCACGCCTAGTAGTAAAACCAGCAATTACCAAGGGAAGCGACAACAGTCTTGCCTTGGCTATAGGTTGCAAAAGCTTTACTTCCATGCCATCTGGTTTGTGCCAGTTTTTTTCTACTCCTTTGGTCCTCTGGGAAAACGACGCCGTTGCAGGAATTCTGGAATATCTAATCCTGGTCTACTCTTCGGCTCAACCTTGGGAGTAGGGGGCATCGGTGTAGGAGCAATTGGTCGTCGATTCAGGGGAGTTTCCACCGATTTAGGTGCAGACTGGGCTTCTCCGGTAAATCCCGTAGCAATCACAGTAATTCTAATTTCACCCTGGAGCTTATCATCAATTACTGCTCCAAAGATGATATTGGCATTGGGGTCAACCACTTCATAAACAGTTTCTGCTGCTGAATTAACTTCATGGAGGGTCAGATCACTGCCACCAGTAATATTTAAAACTACCCCTCTAGCCCCTTCAATAGAAGACTCCAGCAGAGGAGAAGAAATGGCGGCTACTGCTGCCTCTCTAGCTCGGGATTTTCCAGAACCCATCCCAATGCCCATCAGAGCCGAACCAGCATCTGCCATCACCGCTCGCACATCGGCAAAATCTACATTGACCAAGCCAGGAATAGTAATAATATCAGAGATACCTTGCACCCCCTGACGCAGGATATCATCAGCTACTTTAAATGCTTCTTGAACAGGAGTCTGTTCTGAAATCACTGACAAAAGTTTATTATTGGGAATAACAATTAGGGTATCGACTCGACTCCCCAGAGCGGCAATTCCTTCCTCGGCTTGGGAAGTACGACGGCGTCCTTCAAAGGTAAATGGACGAGTGACCACTCCCACAGTTAAAGCACCCATCTCTTTAGCAACTTCTGCTACAATCGGGGCAGCTCCTGTGCCAGTGCCACCCCCCATCCCAGCAGTAATGAAAACCAGGTCAGTGTCTTCTAGAGCCTGAGCAATTTCCTCCCGGGATTCTTCAGCGGCTTTTTGACCAATGGCTGGGTTCCCTCCTGCTCCCAACCCTCGGGTCAACTTCTGGCCCATTTGTAAGCGCTGGGGTGCTGCTGATTGGGCTAGTGCTTGAGCATCTGTGTTAATTGACCAGAACTCTACTCCACTGACATCACTGGCAATCATGCGGTTAACTGCGTTACCACCACCCCCGCCAACACCAATGACCTTGATTTTTGCAACGCTACCTGGCACGATATTGTCACTCCTAGTTTCTTCCCTGGGTATGCGATTAGAATCATAAGTTTGACCGAATTGTAATACAGAGTTACTAAAAGGATGTGTATTGTCGGATCCTAATGAAAGATCTGCTTCTGCGATGATTTTAGAACTTTTAGCAGCAAGCCCTAGTTTACTATTAAGCGTCATTGCAAGAGGTGAGGGTAAGTGTTTATCTTTATCTTTATAAGTTATATGTAGCAGTCTGAGTTAACTATAGAGTAAGTTGATTGAAAAACCAAAGACCCGGGCATTGCCTGGCTCTATACCCGATAACTGACCTCAAACAAAACATAGGTTGCTGGAAATATCACCTCGGTTTAGCTGTCAGAGTAGGGATTTACACCTGTCTGAGCTTCAACGCTTATCCTTATTTAACTCTGGATTTCACACTGTCATGGTCTGTGATCATTTGAATCGATGGTAAGTCTGGGTTTTGCAGGTCAATGTAAGCTATTTGGCTTTTTTGTGTGCGCTTCGGCAATTCTCGCATCTGGTCTAGAACTCTCAGTTGCGTGGGGAAGCTTTCACTGTAAGGACCTAAATGTACATTTCCTAACTCGGTTTTCAGAATTAAGTTGCCTGGATTTCGCCAATCGATCTCAAAAACTTTGACAGCCGAATGACTCACAGCTTGATAAAAATCGAACCAGTAAGGACGATAAACGGAATTTTGACCAATCACTTTCAACTTCGGTAACTTCAGGTTGGCCGAGAGTGGTTCGTAACTGGTCTTGGGACTCCAGATCCCTTGCTCATCGACTAAACCCAACGTTGGGGTAGAGTTTTTGTTTTTTCTGGTTTCGGGTTTACTCTGCTCAGCAATAGCCACTGGTTGACGCTCTCTAATTTGTATTGTCAATCCTGGTGGTATGAGTTGACGGCTAACTAGAGCCGAAGCAATAGGAGCTTCAGACTCCAGAAACTCGGCAAGGACTTGGGGTTGTACTTGCAGTAAAGACTGGGGATAGGATAAGGGCAGCAGGGAGCGAATCGCTTTAGCAGAAAGCCAATAATTCCCTTGAATCTCGATTTGTTCTGGGTGACGAATCATCCAATCTGGTAAAGTTATTGCCCAGAGTAAACTTCCAGCAATACCGCCCACCAAAAGTGTACGCCAAATCCTTTGATAAAATTTAATCCGGCGTGTCCGTCGCAGTTGTTTGCGTCGATTAGACAATTGTGATTGAGAGACTGATGCGATGTTGGTCATCTACTACCGATCAATCGACAGAGTACATTTATGACTTGAAGTAAGCCTGACAATTGGCGCGTGGGCGTTTGCGCTGCGGCGCGATCGCTTCACGCCAATCTACCCAAAAATCTGGGTAACGACAAGGTTTGAACTTTGCAATTCCGTCAGAGAGCACCAAATACTTTTTTTAATTTAACCACTACTAGGTTCCCACGTTTTATACTTAACAGGTTCCATCAGCCTGATAGGAATTGGCATTGCTGCCGGCAGCAGTCCTCTATAGTTAACTCATCCCACGTACCTTAGTCGTGGGATGGGCCAGTGATTAGTGATTAGTCTTTTACAAAAGACTATTTACTGGCGACGCTTTCTATCTCACCCTGTTAAAGGAGTGGGCTTTCTAACCGCCTTCTGTAAACCATAACCATCACCACAGGGAGTGGGAGGTTCATTTATGGAACTGCATCTACCAAGATTTTTCAAAGCGTGTAACCCAGCTAAAACCTTAGATATGGGTAATCCAGAAGACCATCCATACTATATCGATTTTTCCGCTGTCAGGGGAGGAAAGATTATCGAAGCTTTAGGACGAACCATTACCCGTCTGTCACCAGATGAACCTACCTGTCAATTGTTTACTGGTCACATTGGCTGTGGTAAGTCTACTGAGTTGTTAAGACTTAAAGCCGAGTTGGAAAAGCAGCAATTTCATGTTGTTTATTTTGAGTCCTCTCAAGACCTAGACATGGTGGATGTTGATGTCAGTGACATTTTACTCAGCATCGCTAGGTCAGTCTGTGAAAGCCTAGAAGCGATCAGCATACAGCTCAAACCCAGTTACTTTAGTAAATTATTTAATGAAATCAAAGACTTTTTGCAAACTCCTATTGAGTTTTCAACAGAAGCCGAATTTTCGGTAGGCATTGCCAAGATTACAGCCAGAAGTAAAGACAGTCCTCAGCAACGCCAACTGCTACGACAGCATCTAGAACCCCGCACCCAAAGCATTTTGAATGCCATCAACGAAGAAATTTTACAATCAGCGATTCAGCAGCTGAAATTGCTTGGCAAAAAGGGTTTGGTGGTGATTATTGATAATCTTGACCGAGTTGATAATCGCTCCATGGCTTCAGGTCGCTCCCAGCCAGAGTATCTCTTTATCGACCGTGGTACTCAGTTAAGGCGTTTGAACTGCCATGTGGTTTACACTCTACCCTTATCCTTAATGTTTTCCAACGAGTACGAAACTCTCAAAAATCGAGTCGGTGGTGGTGTAGCTCCAAAAATTTTGCCCATGGTGCCCATACAGTTACGGGATGGTAGTGACTATCCAGAAGGTATGGCACTGCTGCGACAGCTCTTGTTAGCCCGAGCTTTTCCAATGGTTGATCCTCAACAGCGGCTAAATCTGATTCCACTAGTATTTGATAGCCCAGAAACCCTCGACCGGATGTGTCGCATTAGTGGGGGTCATGTCCGTAACTTGTTAGGGTTGCTGTATAACTGTTTGCAACAGGAAGACCCGCCCTTTTCCAGGAGTTGTTTAGAGCGTGTGATTAAGGGATACCGAGATGATTTAACTCTGGCTGTTGAAGAGGAAGAGTGGAAGTTGCTATCTCAAGTCGTGCAACAGCAGTCCGTCAAGGGGGAACAAGAATATCAAACCCTGTTGCGCAGTATGTTTGTCTATGAATACCAAGATGAACAAGGGCGCTGGTTTGGGATCAACCCAGCGTTAGCAGAAACAGAAAAGTTTCGGTCTCTAGCTCTGTGACAAGGCTAAAATCCCTTGGAAGCCAAGGGATTTTGCCAGAGAAGGGGGTGTAGGGTCTAGGGTTCAGCGTGCAAGGTGTGAGGTGTTCTAGAAAATTAAGCGAGACTATTGACCTAGAAATTAAAACTCAACAGGTGCGACCCGTGGCGAATTTAATTCGCCAACGGA
The DNA here is from genome assembly GCF_010692395.1 of Moorena sp. SIO3H5. Taxonomy (GTDB): domain Bacteria; phylum Cyanobacteriota; class Cyanobacteriia; order Cyanobacteriales; family Coleofasciculaceae; genus Moorena. The sequence continues at coordinate 16,257 of NZ_JAAHHS010000048.1, read as the reverse complement.
AAGCGCACCTATGGAATTTATTAGTTTGCTAAGAACGCTTTTGCCCATCATCTTGTTACCTGAGCTGTTAATCACCCTTTTCCTTTTGATGGAGAACTTTCTCTCAAAGCTTGGTATCACATTAGTTTAGCCTTCAGGTTCACCCTGGTCAAGTCAGGTACATCCCCTCATCTAGAACCTACCACCTAGGACCTAATACTTAGCTCAAAAGGACAAATTTTGTCCCTAATTAAGTTATAAACTGATCTACTCAAAACTTCGGCAGTAACTCTAGCTGTAGGGGCGCGCGTCAGTCCCTACAACTAGAGTTTGGTGCCCAGTTTTGCGGAAGTCCTGGTATTTTAACTGTTTTAACTATTGTCGTCTACTAACTTATCAGGGCGTTTTTATCTGGGTTGTAAAAATATGTATTGCAGAAATTGGCTGGCATACAAGAGGCAAAAGGCAATAGCAGAAAGAGCTCCGGAGTTTTATTGGACAAAAAAAAAACCATACAGCTTTACATCTCATTTATAAACCCTATACTTCCACCCCACTATAGAATCATAAAAATTCCGGGAAATTACTGATGTCCACGCTATGGACTTGAGGCTCAATAAGTGAATTTATCATTGCTATTCAGTATTTCAATTAACTATATTTATAAACTAAGTAGTAGTAATTACTGAACTATTTATCAAGGTACTTATGAAAGATGTTTTTCTTGAGTAAGACCTAATTATACTTATTGTTTTTTATCAGTGAAAACCCTTACTTACCGATAAGTTCTGATAGTAAGATTACTATCTAGATGGAAAATAACCCTAGTAATAGGGAATTTCTACCAGTAGGGGTCAAAAGGTTAGTGACATGAAGCAGCAAAATCCCCCAGAAACACTAGCCCCATACAGTGCTCACTCTCTATTAACCCTATCCCGGGCAATAATGTTCTCCCAAGGAGAATTTGCACTGATTTTGGTGCGATGCAACTACGAGTTATTTAGGAAGCAAATATGGCAGTACGTCCGAGAAATTACAGAGCTTACCATAGGTGAGCTAGTTTGTAACAAGTCTAGTCAAACTCTATTTAGTAATATCTTTACCACCCAACAGTATGGGACAACATCTGCCCTAATGGTATCGGGTCTAGAGTTAGTTGATGGCATCAACCAGGTACTACTTTCAGCTAACCAGGTGCGAGATGAATTGCCCAAATGCTTAACCTGTCCCTTAGTGGTATGGGTAACTGACAAGGGACTTCAAAAGTTGATCAGGCTTGCTCCTTATTTTAAAAATTGGGCTACTACCTCGATTCGGTTTGAACTTACCATTGACCAATTACTCGTTTTATGTAATGGAACGGCAGATGAAATCTTTGCCAATATTTTGGCTAGAGACTTGGGAGAGTTTTTGCCCAACAAGGTGCTTTCATTGTCTCGCGATTGCCACCGACGCCAAGAATTTGAGTGGGCATTACAGGATTTGCAATCTCGTGACATCAGCATAGATTCTGTGCTACTAGCTACCAAGCACTTTATTCTAGGGCGAGATGCCTTTGAAAATGACCAGATTAATCTGGCCTTGGAGCATTATCAGCAAAGTCTAAATTTTTGGCAGGAGAATATAGGAGAATGGGGCGGCTGCTTCGGCAGTGAGGCTCCCGATTCAGATGAACACTATTATGAACAGGTTAAACCGGTAAAAGCATGTACAACTATCCTAGGTAAAGCTTCTAGGAAGAGCAAAGAAAGCAAAAGGGAGACAGCTAAATGTTTCGAGCAACGTCTTGGGCAAACTAACCACTCAATCCCTCCCTTGTCTGATCCCTCCCTCACCCCTTCAGGTTTAGAACGGCTTGGTTTAGTGTTCCATCACATTGGCTTGTGCTATTGCCGTCAAGCCCAGTTACAAGACTCCATCGGTTGCTATCAGTGGGAGCAAGCCCAGAAAAACTTCTGTACTGCCATTGACCTGTTTACTAAAACAGGACGCTTGGACTTGGTGGCTCAGTTGACCATAAAATTGGGAGAAGTCCTACAACACCTGGAACATTGGACAGAATTAGAAGCTTTAGCGCTAGCGTTTCTGGCACAGCCTCACACTCAAGATAATCCAGTTCAGCTCTCTCGAGCCTATGGCTTTTTGGCAACAGGTGCCTATGAGCAATCGAATTGGAACCATGCTATAGACTTATCTCTGACAGCTGTGCGCACTCTGGAGACATCTCAGCCGACTCTCAACGCTAAAAAGCTTTGCCACCGAGCTTCCTATCTGCTGCTAGCTGCTAGATCTGTGCGCCAGCTGGGCAAGCCAAAATCTGCCATTAATTATCTTGAACAAGCTATAAACCTAAAAACTACCGAGCCCAACCCTCTACAGCAGCAGCCTCAACTGTTGATGGAGCTCTTGGAGGAATTGCGATCGCTCTACTTTGAGCAAAAAGCATACCAACGAGGGTTTGAACTTAAGCAACAAAAACGCTTGATAGAACAACAGTTTAGGTTTTCTACCTTTGCTGGTATGGCTCCTTTACAGAGTGTCGAGCCAAGTCGAGAAACTGACGCAACAATTACCAAGAAAGGTTTTTGTCCATCAGCCCTAGAAATCGCAGCGGCTGGACGTCAAACCGATGTCAACGGCCTGCTCGAACGCATTAGCCGCAATGACCACAAACTAACCGTGATTCATGGGAATTCTGGCGTTGGCAAGAGTTCCCTGATTAATGCTGGTTTAGTTCCTGCACTTAGCTCCAGAATTATTGGTGCTAGACAAACCTTGACGGTGGTGCAAACCGTTTACAGGAATTGGCTCGGTGAGCTGGAAAAACGTTTAGACCTTGAATTAGCAAGTACAGTAGTCTTCAACTTTAAAGATGCCAAGGTTTCACCTTTAAACGTTCAACCTACGCGAAGGGAACGCCTACGGGGAACAATCTACGCGAAGGGAACGCCTACGGCTAACAACTTACCCGACTCCAACGCCTGGGCTGAAAAACCTTTAACCCTTAAACCAATTCTCGATAAGTTGTATCGGTGTTCCCAGCATAACTTATTAACCGTCCTGATTTTTGACCAGTTTGAAGAATTTTTTTTCCTTGCTACCGACTTAGAGCAACGACATCAGTTTTATAATTTTTTAGCCCAAGCTCTCAATCTCCCCTTTGTAAAAATAATCTTGTCTATGCGAGAAGATTATCTACATTACTTGTTAGAGTTTGAGCGCTTTAAGGATCTCAGTGTCATTAACAACAATATCCTAGATCAGAAGCTGCGTTATCACTTAGGTGATCTGTCCCCAGAGAATGCCAAAAACCTTATTCACTCCTTAACAGCAGTATCTCAGTTTAAGTTAGAACCTGCTCTAATCGAAGCACTGGTAAAGGATTTAGTCACCAATACGGGAGTGGTGCGCTTAATTGAATTACAAGTCGTGGGTGCTCAGCTACAAGCGGAAAAAATTACTACCCTTGAAGGATACCGAGCTTTGGGAAATGACCCCAAGACAGTTCTAGTCGAGGGATCGCTTTCCCAAATTATTTATGATTGTGGGCCAGAAAATGAAGATGCCGTCTGGGAAGTTTTATTCTCCTTAACCGATCAACGAGGTACCCGTCCGTTGAAAACTCAAGCTGAGTTAGTACTGTCCAATTGGGACAACTCCACACTAACTCAAATCCCCTTGATTTTGGAAATTTTGGTCGGTTCCGGTTTAGTCTTCCGAGTGCCAGAAACACCACAAAATCGATATCAGCTGATTCATGATTATCTAGTTCTACCGATTCGTCAAAAATATAAGCAACGTACCCAATCTAATATTAAAGTACGGCTAAAACAAAGTGAGAGTCAACTGTTGCGGGTTCGTAAACAACGACTGCGTGCCATTGCCATTAGCACAGTGATGGCACTTTTAGCAGTGACCAATGGTGGCTTGAGATGGCGAGCCGAAGCTCAACGAATCAATGCTATGCTTAGTGCCCTGAGTGCCTCTTCAGAAGCTCTTTTCGTATCCAATAAAACCTTTGATGCTTTGCTCGAAGGCTTAAGAGCCGCAAAAAAACTACAGCAGGAAGAGCAGCAATATCTACCATCTCGAACAGTAGAGGCAGATACCCGTCTACAAGTAATCACAGCTCTTTCCCAGGCAGTTTATTCAGTTTCCGAACACAATCGACTCGAAGGACATAGTGATATTGTTTCCAGCATCAGTTTTTCCCCAGATGGTAAGTTTATTGCCTCCACCAGCCGCGATAAAACGGTCAAACTGTGGCATCCTGATGGCAAGTTGATCCAAACCTTAGAAGGTCATCAAGATAGTGTAACCAGCGTATCTTTTAGTCCAGATAGTCAGTTAATTGCCTCTAGTAGCTGGGATGGCACAGTCAGACTATGGCGTCAAACTGGCGAGCTAGTCAGAATAATTACCCCTGATGCTGGTCATATATACAGTGTCAGTTTTAGTCGAGATGGGCAGATGATTGCTACGGCTGGCAAAGATAAGAAAATTCGATTATGGACTGTTGATGGCAAATTAATTAAAACCTTTTCCGGTCACCGGGGTGTAGTGCGGTCGGTAAGCTTTAGTGGAGATGGTAAGATCATTGCTTCTGCTAGTTCCGATAACACCATTAAGCTGTGGAGTCAAACCGGAAAATTGCTAAATACTCTTAGAGGACATAGTGCTCAGGTTAACTGTGTAGTATTTAGTCCTGATGGTCAGTTAATTGCTTCAGCTAGCGATGATCAAACGGTAAAGTTGTGGAATGCCAATGGCAAACTCATCAAAACCTTTCCCAAGCATCAACGATGGGTTAATGGTGTTGCTTTCAGTGCTGATGGTCAGCTGATTGCCTCTGCCAGTGATGATAATATAGTACGGCTATGGAATCGTGAAGGCACTTTAATCAACACCTTTAAGGGACACAGCGATGGGGTTAGTGCTGTCAGTTTCCGTCCTACTAAATCTTTTAGTTCTCAAGACAACCTAGCTCACAGCAAGTCCCATACCCCTGTACAACCATCTAACCCTCAAACTGACCAACTAATTCTGGCTTCAGCCAGCCACGATAAAACTATCAAGCTCTGGAGTAGTATTAATCAGTCTCACGTGATTTTAAGAGGGCATCAGGATAATGTACAGGATGTAACCTTTTCTCCAGACTCTCAACAGATTGCCACAGCTAGTAATGACAGAACTGTTAAGCTTTGGGATCGCAACGGAAACCTGCTCAAAACCTTAACAGGGCATCAAGATCGAGTCTACAGCATCAGTTTCAGTGCTGATGGTGACCTAATTGCCTCTGGTAGTCGAGATGGCACGGTGAAACTCTGGCATCGTAGCGGTACTTTGATTAAAACAATAAAGGGACATCAGGACTGGGTATTGAATGTTAGTTTTAGTCCTGACTCCGAGCTGCTCGCGTCTGCCAGTCGGGATAGGACAGTCAAAATTTGGGATCGCACTGGTAAATTGCTTCATACCCTGACTGGTCATAGTGAGCGGGTTAATGCAGTTAAGTTTAGCCAGGATAGTCAGCGATTGGCATCGGCCAGTGATGATAAAACTGTAAAGTTATGGAGTGCTGATGGGCAACTTCTGAAAACACTACCAGGTCATCGCAATTGGGTTTTGGATCTCAGCTTCTCACCCGACAACAAGTTCTTGGCAACAGCGAGCTACGATAACACAGTGAAACTCTGGCGCAAAGATGGGACTTTACAATCAACCCTCAAAGGTCATACTGATAGTGTGGCCAAAGTCCGCTTTAGCCCCAAGGGCAAAATTTTGGCAACCAGCAGCTGGGACAACCAGGTTCAGCTATGGCGCTTCGACGACACCCTGATCAAAACCTTGAAAGCTGGTGAGCATCGCGTCACAAATCTTAGCTGGAGCCATGATGGAACAGCCTTGGCAGTGGCTAGTGAAGATGGTACAGTGGCAATCTGGAATTTGAATTTAGACGATCTGCTAGATAAAAGCTGCCACTGGCTAAGAAATTATCTCCAAAACAACCCAGAAGTCAGAGAAAGCGATCGCCAACTTTGTCAGCTGATCACAAACAGCCATATCAAATAGAATAATTAGTAGGTCTTTTGCGGTAATGTTAGACTGGGAAATGGTAAATGGGTAATCATTGGACAACTAACGATGAAAACCAATGACCACAATAATTTTCCGGAGGGGAAGTTGGGTGGGAGGAAAATTAATAATATGGGACTGATACCCCCAGCTTCCTTATCCTTAGTAAGGATAGTTTATTTATTGAAATCCTAGCTAGATGGGATTATGGTGGTGTGGTGTGGTGGTATGATGGCGTGATTAGCTAATGAGGTTAGTATGGATAAATAAGATCCTCATGACCCTAATCAACAACACAGATGACCCCTAAAAGGCTATAGCCATAGGGGTATCTTAAAAGGGTTAGACTACCCAAAATTGAACAAGGGGGTGTCAGTCTCAGATTGATTTGCATAGGAGCTATCTGACATCCCCGTTCGTTAGATATAGCTTAGCTCCTTTGCATTAGTTTCCCGACCTTAAGCGAAAGGATTATGGTAATTACAAAACGTGGCCTGGTTCTTGGTGCGACAGCAGTAGTCCTAACAACTGTAGCAGTTACAGGAGCTGGTCTTCATCTATCTCAAAGTCAGGCTTTCTTTCGCGAGAGTCCTAAGGAGCTAGTTGATGAAGTTTGGCAAATTATTAACCGCAGGTATGTAGATGCTACCTTCAACCAGGTTGATTGGGAGGAAGTGCGCCAAGATTATCTGAATCGGTCTTACAGTAGCAAGGAACAAGCCTACAAGGCAATCCGGGAAATGCTAGAGCCCTTGGACGATCCTTACACCAGGTTTATGGATCCCGAAGAGTTCAAGAATATGCAGATTGATACATCTGGGGAATTAACTGGTGTAGGTATTCAGATTGCCCTGGATGAGGAAACAAAAAAGTTGATGGTGATTTCCCCTATTGAGGATACCCCAGCTTTTAAAGCGGGAATCCTGGCAAAGGATATCATTATCAAAATTGATGGCAAGAGTACCGAAGGTATGGATGTCAACGATGCAGTACAACTGATCCGAGGCAAGCCAGGGACTTCCGTGACTTTGACCATTCAGCGAGGCCAAAAGGTAGTTGACTATCCGATTACACGAGCTAGGATTGAAATCCACCCTGTAAAGTATAGCTATCGGGAAAGTTCAGATGGTTATGGCATCGGCTACATTCGCCTTTCTCAATTTAGTGCTAACGCCGCAAAGGAGATGGGGGAAGCCATCCGAAAGTTAGAAGAACAGAAGGTTAGTGGCTATGTTTTAGATCTCCGCTCTAACCCTGGGGGGCTACTTTATGCCAGCATTGAAATTGCTCGGATGTGGTTTGATTCCGGTACAATTGTGTCAACAGTTAACCGAATCGGCAAATCCGAATACCAGAAAGCAATTAATCGCTCTCTGACTGATAAACCATTAGTAGTACTGGTGGATGGTGGTTCAGCCAGTGCTAGCGAAATTCTTTCGGGTGCTTTACAAGACAATCAACGTGCCATCTTGGTAGGAACTCAGACTTTTGGTAAGGGCTTAGTCCAATCCGTGCGAGGGCTTGGAGATGGCTCAGGTCTGGCAGTAACCATTGCTAAGTATCTTACCCCTAGTGGTCGCGATATTAATAAGTCCGGTATTGAACCAGATATTGTGTTCGAGCTTTCGGATGAACAGCGTAAGGACTTGCAGAAAAATCGTGACAAAGTTGGCACCTTGGATGATGCTCAGTATGCTAAAGCGTTTGATATTTTGGTACAGGAAATTGCTGCCAAACAAGGGTCAAGGGCAGAAAGGAAAGCTCGTTAAGCCTTAAACTTTTACCTGGTTGAGAGTGGGTCGAGTTTGGCAAGAGATGGGAGATTTTATGTTAGTAATTCTCCCAACTATTTCTAATTAGTAATTGGTAATTGGTAACTAGTAATTGGTAATTGCTAAATCACAAACGCCCTAGGGTTATTATTTAAAATATTTGACTGATCCGAGGTTCCCAGTTTCCCTTTCCCTTTCAGCCAAAGTATGTTATTTTAACACCATCTATTAGTGTTATATTTGGTAAGTTATCCTGCTTTCCAAGTACTGTATCCCGAGAAAAATTTTGCCTATTCCGGACTTACTATACATTGAGTCAGCATTTTTTGGATGAAGCGGTCTTGTTGATAATTGAGACCGTTTTTTTTGTACCACAAGTTACTCTAATTACCAACTTATCAAGATCCTAACCGGTTACCCGTCAGAAAAATTTCCTTGAAATTTCCTTAGTGACGAAAAAGTAGAGACGTAGCATGGTAAATCTCTACTGGTCTGAAACTTTACTGAATCGTAAGCATTCAGCCCTCAGCTAATGCGCTACGCGCACGCTACTTGAGGTGCTATGAGCCATCTGAGCCTACTGATCAAAGAGGCTAGACTATCAATGAACCAACGATCAGCAGTAGTCCAGATGAATACAACTGCAGCTTGACTGCGGAGCACTTGGGAAGAGCGATCGCTATTGCCAAAAATCCGTGCCACCCAATCAGGGCCAGGGAGATGCAATAAATCTTTACCAAGGTTTGCCTTGTAAGTAAGGAGGCTTTCGGCTTCATCACCCAACCAGGATTCAATCGATTGGGGTGTGGCAAGGGTAGCATTCATAACCATAAGAGTTCATCAAAAAGTCACTCTACTTTGAGAGTGACAATTTCTACTTAGGAAAGGGGCTTTTAAAATAACTAAATATAAATAACTAAATATAGTTATTTTATGGATAATTTGTATTTCTATAGTAAGCCTCCATACAAATGACTCCTAAAAACTAACAAAAAATTTACGAATACTTCACGCTAAAGCTGGTATTATCTATAGTCAGTCGTGTCACTAAATAGGGATAATAGAAGTAAAGTTGTCGAAGACGTACAACTGTTAACAAAAAAGCTAACCAAGAGAGGCGTGAGCAATGGCAACTACGACCATTTCCCAACGTGACCTTTCAGCTCTCAGTGCAGAGGACGTTGCCAAGTTGGCTGCACGTCTAGAGCTGGATGATTACTCTGGCGCATTTGAAGGACTCAAAGATTGGCATCTACTGCGGGCACTGGCGTTTCAGCGTCCAGAGTTAGCACAACCCTATCTCTATTTACTGGACATGGAAGCTTACGACGAGGCGTGAATAAGGGTAGAAAAGTTTTAATTGGTGTATGTGGGGGCATCGCTGCTTATAAAGTTTGTGAGGTTGTTTCTACCCTATTTAAGGCGGTTGCTGAAGTAAGGGTAATTCTAACCCAGGGAGCTGAAAAATTTATCACTCCTTTGACTCTAAGTACCCTCTCTCGCCATCCAGCTTATACAGACAACGTATTCTGGCAAGCAAAGCACGAACGCCCGGTGCATATTGAATTAGGGGAATGGGCAGAAGTATTGGTGATTGCTCCTCTGACGGCTAATACCCTAGGTAAGTTGGCTTATGGCTTAGCAGATAACTTACTAACCAATACGGTTCTAGCGTCTAGTTGCCCTATTTTGTTGGCACCAGCTATGAATACAGATATGTGGAAGCAACAGTCAGTGCAACGAAATTGGCAACAGCTGTTAGGTGACCCCAGGTATCATAGTGTTGGTCCAACAGCAGGACGGTTAGCATGCGATCGCATTGGTGCAGGACGGATGGCAGAACCAGAGGAGATAATCGCCTCTATCCAATCCCTGCTCTACACTGGTGGCAAACGAGACTTAACCGGTAAACAAGTCTTAATCAGTACTGGTGGCACTCGGGAATATATAGATCCAGTACGCTTTATTGGGAATCCCTCCACAGGCAAGATGGGACTAGCCCTAGCCCAAGCTGCCAGAAATCGGGGAGCAGTTGTCACCCTCGTTCATGGACCAGCTACTTGGGAAGCACCCATGGGTATCCGGACAATTCCAGTAGTGAGTGCTACTGAGATGCATCGGGCAATGCTAGCCAATTTTCCCAATGCTGATTTGATTGTGATGGCAGCAGCGGTAGCAGATGTAACCCCTGGAATCTACCAGGAGATGAAGATACCGAAGCATGGACTTCCTGCTGCTCTACCTTTAAAACCGGTGCCAGATATCCTAGCTGAATTGGGACGACTGAAACACCCCCATCAGTACTTAGTTGGATTTGCTGCACAAACTGGAGATATTATCAAGCCTGCGTTACAAAAATTAAATAAGAAGCGATTGGATGCAATTGTAGCTAACCCAGTTGACAAACCAAATGCTGGTTTTGGCAGTGATACCAACCAAGCAATTTTGATTGATAACAGAGGACGCCATCAACAGATTAATCGCTGCACTAAATTAGAGTTAGCTCACCATTTATTTGATTTTATCCAAAATCCTCCGGAAGGTAATAGTAATGTAAAGTATCAAATAATTACTAGATAACTATGCTGTTGATAAGTCCTTTAAATTAACCGTAAACAAACTAATTAGCTCAAGGTTTCCACTAACTTAGCTACTCGTTCTTTAATTTCATCTCGGACACGGCGAAAGGTCTCTAGTGGTTGCCCATCAGGATCATCGAGCTGCCAATCTTCAAAGACATCTCGTAATACCCAGGCTTCTGGTAAATTAACACCACAGCCGCACAAGGAAATTACAGCATCATAGTCTTCAGCCTTGAAATCCTTTAAAGGATTAGACGTCTGGTCAGTAATATCTATATTAATTTCATCCATGACTTGAATTGCTGTAGGATGAACTCGGCTTGCTTCTAGTCCAGAACTAGTAACAGAAATCTTCCCTTCTCCTAAGGTTCTAGCAAAACCCTCTGCCATTTGAGAACGGCAGGAATTTCTTTTACAAACAAACATGATTTGTTTCATAGTGATTTGTTATTGATTAGTTGTTATTTAGTAATTGTTACTGGTTAATTTTTAGCTAGCTATGGTTTTATTTAATATCCCGAAATCCATGGGAAAGTTGCCGATAGGCAATCACGGCTAACTGCGCTCCTACAATTGGGGCAACCCAATAAATCCATTGATGTTGCCAAATCCCAGCTACTACGGCTGGCCCCAATGAACGGGCTGGATTCATGCTGGCACCGGTAATTGGTCCGAAGCAAGCTGCTTCTAATGCTACGGTTAAGCCAATAGCCAAACCAGCAAAGCCAATGGGAGCACGGCGGTCAAGACCAGAGCCTAAAATCACAAACATTAAGATAAAGGTGAGTACTACTTCCAGCACTAAGGATTGAAACCAGTTCCCTTGTAGAGGCAGAGTTGCCCCGAGCTCAGCAACATACCCCAGTGTCAGCAACAGTAATGTTGAAGCAGCGATCGCACCAATGCATTGAGCCAGGATATAAGGTAACACCTTGCGAGCGGGAAAAAAGCCACTAGCCCAGAAGGCAAGGGTCACAGCTGGGTTAATATGGGCATCGCTAATATGTCCTGTGGCATAGATTAAAGCAGCGACCACTGCTCCAAACACAAAACTGACGCCCAGATGAGTTAAGGCTCCACTAGTGATGTGATTAACCATGACAGCACCAGTGCCAACAAAGACTAAGATAAATGTAGCCATGCATTCAGTTACTGCCTCTCGCCAGCAATGGGATATTAAGGGCCAGAGAGTTTGTTTGGGTATCAGTTTGCGGATTCTCATTTAACGGTGATCTAATTTATCCACAGCAGGAGGATTTAAGAGTATTGGATTCCTGCTGAGAATTGTCGGTAATCTTGAGATTCATCTCGGGTGCAGTATCTTCGACATTCACCACAAATATTTCCCAGCGGTTACCATCTGGGTCACTTACCCAAACTTTATCCTGGATGGCATAGCAACAGTGAGTGTTCTTTTCCTCTAACACCTCTAGTCCTGCAGCTTGAAAACGCTTGATCTGAGCTTGTACGTCTTCTGTCGTTTCAACCTGTACACCTAGATGAGATAATGTGCCACCAGAGTGCATATTGGGGTTGAGTTCTAGGGTGAGATTGAGGGGCGGATTTGCCAAATCAAATTTGGCGTACTCAGCTTTGTATTTAACTGGAGACACACCAAACATGGCGTGGTAAAATGTCACAGATTTGTGAAGGTCAGTGACATTTAGGGAGACATGAGTTTTGAGAGTAGCCATGGATATCCCTCGTATTTTACTAATTAGCTGATTCTAATATATCAAAAAAAATTGATGTATTAGTTAAATATATAGTTAAGCCATCGGCTGAATTGGCTAATGGTATTGGGCTAATGGTATTAGGTACATCAAAAGCAGTTGACAGGGTCTGTGCTTTAAGCCGCTTGATACTGTGATCAGAAGACCCTTAGCCATTCAACCTAGACTTTAAACTAGTCTGAGCAATAACTATGGGCAGGTACCATCACACCTGTGCGACGAAATTCTGCCAAATATTGCTCTAAAACCACAAACTGGGGCAAATTAAGGCTGTAGTACATCCACCTTCCCTGTTGACGGGGGCGAATCAGACCAGCTTGTTTAAGGGTTTTCAGGTGAAATGATAGTTTTGATTGCTGGACATTTAAGCGATCGCATAAATCACACACACATAACTCTTGCGATCGCAGTAGCTCAATCACTGCCAGCCGCAGGGGATCGGAGAGAGCATGGAAGCCAGCGAGGATAGTAGTGGAGTCTGGAGCAGAAGTGGCTTGCATCAATTTTTCTTGAATTATTCTGTGGTTTGGACATCGATAAATTTTAGCAATCGCACTTTTGGATCAGATAGATTACTATACTTCTTCGCTTTGTCTTCTATTATCTTCAGTTGTCCTAGTGCTTTGCTGCAAGAGAAACCAAATTGAGCTTTGACGCGATCACTACCATCGTTAAGCGCAGTCCGAGATAGTGCCACAAATTCCGAAAGGGAATAGTCTTGGTCAGCATTGAAATATTTCTTGACCACTAGAGAAGGGGAATAGCAAAGTTCTTGTTCACCATCAGGCCATTCAATTTTAAAGTTAGTTTCAGGCATTTTTTGATATTATTTTATATTATTCGATTTTATATTTATATTTTTTTATTTTACTAAATATAACAATAAATTTTAACAAACACTCGCTGTCCACTCAACGACTAACCTTTGCTTATTTTTACTTTTTAAAATACTTTTTCGAGCATTAAGCTGTTGCGCATTTAAATTGGGTATTATTCAGTTATAAAAAAACCGTCAAACCCTATCCCCAGCTCCCCAGCTCCCCAGCTGTCAGAACCAACAAATTTAAATGAAGACCAGCTTAACAGCCACTAATTTTAAAAAGTATAAACTTCAGTTGATAACAATATTTATCAGTAAACCAGATCCGGTATAATTGGAAGCTTTGGCACACAGATAACGTTTAGGCGACCCATGTAGCGGTCGCGATTATCGGTAATTGGTGGTATCGATAACACTAGCAATGCTCAAAAGTCTTCAACAAACTCTGAAACAATCTCATCCCATCGATATTGCCTAACATCGGATCAGCTGCTCGTTCTGGATGGGGCATCATACCTAAAATTTTGCCAGTGGTATCACAAATTCCGGCAATGTTATTTAGGGAACCATTGGGATTACCGGTTGTCTCTATCTCTCCTGAAACAGTAGCGTAACGAAACAATACCTGACCATTATCTTCGAGAGCTTTGAGAGTGTCAGCATCAGCGTAGTAGCGCCCTTCACCATGGGCAATAGGTAGACTTATAATTTCTCCTGGGTGATAAGCTGTAGTCCAATATAAATCAGTGCGCTCCACTTTCACTGGAACGCGATCGCAAATAAAATGTAAGTCCCGATTTCTGACTAATGCCCCTGGTAACAGCCCCATTTCCGTCAGCATCTGGAAACCATTACAAATGCCCAGGACAAATTTACCCTGTTTAGCGTGGTCTACCACCATTGGCATGACTGGAGAAAACTGGGCAATTGCGCCACAGCGCAGGTAATCCCCATAGCTAAATCCTCCTGGGAGTACCACCACATCTAAGTCAGAAATATCGGTTTCCTGATGCCAAACCATCCGGGTTGGACATTGGAGTAAGCTAGTTGTAACATAGGCTAAATCGCCATCACAGTTTGACCCAGGAAAGACCACCACCCCAAATTTCATGCTTCCACTCCTAGTTTTGCTGAAATCTCAACCAATTCAAAGCGATAATTTTCAATAACTGGGTTGGCTAAGAGCTGGTCACAAATCTGATTCAATTGTTCTCGCGCCATATCTTCATTAGCAGCACTCAGGTTAAGTTCGATATATTTACCAATACGCACCTGTTCTATACTCTCATAGCCTAGCTGCTTAAGTCCTGACTCAACAGCTACACCGGCTGGATCCAATACAGAGTTTCTAAGTGTAACATAAATAGAAGCCTGATATTTGTTAGTCACAACTCTCCCCTTTCATTATATAATGATAATGGATATAATATCAAGGATGAAGGATCAACGATTAAAAAAGTCTATCAGCAACTAGTATTTTTTGAGCTAGTATTTTTTTCAACTGTCACAGCGCGTAACTATCAATAGCCTAATCCAGGGATTTGGGCATAGCCGCGCTCACTATTGCTGATGATCCGTTTATCATTCATCCTTCTTTACAGTTTGAACCAACAAGCACCATTAACATCAAAAAAATTCTAGGATTTTAAAAAAAGATTAATGAAAGGCCAACGCACCCGCTCCCAAGAGCGAATTCTGAAACTGCTCACAACCTTGAATCGGGCTATGTCGGCCCAAGATCTTTATGTCGAGCTGCGCAAACGTAAGCAATCTATGGGTTTGGCTACAGTTTACCGCGCTTTGGATGCTTTAAAACTGGAAGGAATGGTGAAAGTCAGGACTCTTGGTAGTGGAGAATCCCTCTACAGTGGTGTACAAAATGATCAACATCACCTCACTTGTCTCAATTGTGACATGTCTATTCCCATTGAAGACTCTCCCATACCTCAATTACAGAAGAAGTTGCAAGATTCTTATCAATTTACTATTTTCTACCATACCTTGGAATTTTTCGGATTATGTGAACAGTGTTCTGTAACCAATGCTACAGAATATCAAGACTCAGAATGAGATAATACCGTAATCACCTACAACAGCAATGGTAACAGAAGCTTGGTGATTCTCCCTTAGCGGCTTAGCTAGCCAAAGACACGATCCCAGTACAATGTACAATTTTCAATGGAACATTGAACAGGGGTTCAGTGTCATCAAAATAATCAAAAGCTTAAAAAAGGGTGATAAGTACTTTAGAGGCATAGTCCAAATTGGCTGTTGCTAGACTTTCAGCCTCGAAGGTACATTCTTGTTTTAATAGGTGCTTGTGTTATGGCTAATATCAGGGAAGTTGTACAAAAAGCACTCAAAACTGGCTATTTGAGTGTGACAGAAGAGGATAAGCTACGGCAGCTTTTAACTAGAAAATATCCACTGGAAGACTTAAATGCCTTCATGAAGCTACAGCTAGCTGTAATGAATGGTTATGTTAAGCAAGAATCTCGTGAGGTGTTCTGTTCCAAGGAACTTTCTCAAGGGATTTAGGTATCCTGTGGTTATACCAGCGCCAACCAGTTAAAGCTGCGTTGGCTAAAATCGCTGTCAACAGACTCCTCTATCCCTTGGCCGTAATTTTCCATTACTGTCAATCACCCTAATTTTACCATAGGAAAAATGGAGGAGCTTGCAACTCTGCCATCGGGGATGGCGCTCCTCCGCCTAAAAGTTTGTTTAAGCGTAGACACAAAACCTACCTAAACGGGGATACCCGTCTAGGTGTGGGTAACTTACTCTCAACTACCCTTTTGATTCACATTCATACCTAGGGAATTGGGGTTAACCTGGTCTCCATCACCGACAATCGAACGCATCCCTTCAATGGTTGCCGGAATGCTGCGAGGATCCATAAACATAACTTTACTACTCTCGCTAGTGCCAACTTGCATACCCATATCGATATAGTTCTGAGCCAGTAAAAACTGGAGGGCATCACGAGCATTGGGGTCATTATTAAGAGTCTTAGCCACAATTTTGAGAGCCTCAGCAGTGGCTTGTGCCTTGAGAACCTGCTGCTGTCGTTCTGCCTGAGCTTTGAGAACTATTGCCTGTTGTTGGGCTTCAGCATCCATAATCGCAGCTTTTTTACGGGCTCCAGCATCTAACTCTAGTGCCTCGGCTTTACCTCTGGCGGTGTTAACCGCAGATTCTCGTTCCCCTTCAGAGGTCAGAATTGCCGCCCGCTTACGGCGTTCTGCCGACATCTGTAACTCCATTGAGTCCTGCACTGCCTGAGACGGATCGGG
>NZ_JAAHHS010000479.1 GCF_010692395.1 Moorena sp. SIO3H5 | reverse complement strand
GCTTCGGTTAGTTTAGGGTTGGCAAGTCACTTCCTGCACAACTTTGGCACAAATTTGGCACAAATCTTTACGTTAACCTCTAAAGTGCAACTTTCAACCTTCAACCTCTCAAGGGTAAAATAAGATGCCGATTGTTCTGCCCGAGTTAGCAGGTTAATGATTTCTAGTAACGACTTTCGCACCGGTGTCTCCATTGAGTTAGATGGATCCGTATGGCGGGTGGTGGAATTTCTCCACGTCAAGCCTGGAAAAGGTTCCGCCTTTGTTCGTACCAAACTAAAAAATGTCCAGACAGGGAATGTTGTCGAGAAAACCTTCCGGGCTGGGGAAACAGTACCCCAGGCAAACCTGGAAAAACGTCCTATGCAGCATACCTACAAAGAGGGCGATGACTTTGTCTTCATGGATATGGAAACCTTTGAGGAATCTCGCCTGAGTCAAGCCCAGATTGGCGATCGCTGCAAGTATCTCAATGAAGAAATGGAAGTGAACATCCTCTTCTGGAATGAGCAGATTCTAGAAGTAGAACTGCCCAATTCTGTAGTTTTGGAAGTAGTAGATACCGATCCTGGTGTTAAAGGTGATACCGCTACTGGTGGTACCAAACCAGCCATTGTTTCAACGGGAGCTCAGGTGATGGTTCCTCTATTTATTTCCATAGGAGAGCGCATTAAAATCGATACCCGTAATGATTCTTACCTTGGTCGTGAGTAAATTGTTTTGATGCCTTTATTTTGATGCCCTTAAATAGATCATGGCAATCAAGATAATGGACTCACCTGACTACTAAGGCAAAATAATGCAAAAAAACCTTCACCCTTAGCCTTTAGCTCCAAGACCCTAACCTTTTTTTTAAAATTGTGGCATTAGACATCAATCAACTTCGTGATTTCCTAGCTGCTATTGCTGAAACCGATATTACAGAACTGACCCTCAAGAGTGATGATTTTGAACTCACAGTGCGTAAAGGGGTCAGTATCACCCCTACCAGTGATTCCGGTGGACATAGCACTCCTTATCAAATCACTCCAGGCCCGGTAGAGCCAGCCCCAACACCAGTAGCAAAATCAGAACCACCAGTACCTCCACCAGGGGTAGATCAAAAGTGGGAGGAAATTAAGTCACCCATGGTCGGGACATTTTACCGTTCTCCTGCTCCTGATGAAGACCCCTTTGTGGAGGTAGGGGAACGCATTAGTGCTGGTCAAACTGTTTGTATTATTGAAGCTATGAAGCTGATGAATGAAATTGAAGCAGAAGTGACTGGACAAGTCATGGAAATTTTGGTGAAAAATGGAGAACCAATAGAATATGGTCAAGCACTAATGCGGATTAAACCTGACTAAGGATTACTCTTTAGATAGGTTTGACAGATGTCAAGCATATAATAGCTGCTAGAAGCGAAAATAGGTTTGCTGGGCATGCGAATTAGGGGTCTGCCAACGTATATTTATTTGCTGCAGCGTCGGTTGAAAAATTTTCATCCAACGCTAGTGAGCAACTGCTCAAAGAAGTCTAACCTGGGAAACCTCTAGAGTGGGAAGTTTTGATCGACATCTTGGCGAGTCAGTGGTTGATCAAGCATTAAGCCTTCTCCACCTAAAACCTCTAGTTGTTTCCCATCTACCTCAATCCAGACTTGAGTATTGGGGTCGAGACTGGTTGCTGTATAAACAACTTGCGCCAGACGACCGCTCATGGAGCTACTGCCCCCACCAACGGTAAATTCCCGGGACAAGTCTACATGAACACCATCATTTTTGAGAGAAACACGCCGTAGTTTTGTACCTTGGGGAATAGTGGTCGTAAATGTGCCATTGGTCGGCCCAGCCAATAAAGTGTTGAATGCGCTCTCTAAGATCTCACCTTTGTTAAGGGTCTTATTATTTAAGGGAATTGGACTGGGAATTAAAACAATTTTATTATCAACATCATTGAGCCAATAGACCTGAATTTTTTCCTTAGTTGAGGGTTTGTCAGTTGTGGGTTGTATAGTCTGAGATGACTTGGGTGTAGATGACTCGGGTGTAGTTGTTGTCACAGGCACTTCTGGAGAAGATTGCTGTGAACGCCATGCCCACCAGCTACCTCCACCTGCTGCTGCTAAGACTAGGATGGAAATACTGGCAATCACACCGAGAGGAATACCACGATCGTCTTGTTGGTCATGCATAATAACTGATTAATCAAAAGGTTGATTTACGGTAATTTGATTGGCTGTGATCAGATCTGATTAGTGCTACGAAACCCAATTGATTTTTTGATACTTCATGCTTGATATTTCATCCTTCATCTTTCATATTTTATACTTAACACGGTTTACTCCTTGATCCGCACAAATGCTGCTAATTCTAATTCACTAGGATTTAACTGGAATTGTAAGATTCGGGCTGTAATGCCTTCATCTTCAATATTGCTGAGATTTAAGCGCTGGCTAAGACTACCAACAAATAATTTGATTACCTGAGGAGGCAGTGGGTTCCCATCAACCGACAACTTTGGTTCAATTAGCTGTATGCTTTTCCCGTTCAGGATGGCCACACCGGAGTTTAAGATAATCTCTAGGGGTTGATTATCTCCTTGCTGTAATGTCACTTGTAAATAAATACGGTTGTTATCTAGGAAGTTTACTTGTGAATTCAGTAGTTGATAACGCCTACTGCCACGACTGATCACAGCATTGATCAAATCGTTTAATTGTTCTCTAACTTCCGGCGACTCTAGAGCTTGGTTAATATCTGACTCGGTTAAAACTAGACGCACTCCAGCTTGTAGCGGTTGCCTCAGAGAGTTCGCTAGTGAGTCTTTACCACCTTTACGGATCTTCTCTATATCAAGGTCAATCGGATCAGTTTCTAATTCCAACAGACCAATCCGGATATCTGGCGTCAGCCATAACCCCTTACCAGCAATTAAAACCTGGTCTACTTTGCCTGGCAAAATTTGATAATTGGGAGTGTTGTTAACTCGGACTTGCAATTGCTCGACCTGGGAAAGCTGGGAGCGGATATTGCTTTCGATCACCTTGTCGAGGATGAAACCCACCCCAGAAATGACAGTGATTAAGCCTGATAGGAATATGGTCAAAAATTCCATGAAAAAAAAAAGGCAGAACGTTAAAAGTGAGGTGAGGCAAGGAGGGGAGTTAAGGGAGAAGTGGTAGGTGTAAGTAGTAGAACAAAATTAAAGTTAACTGTTAAGACTTGGGAACGATAAACTTGCCTATCAGGCAAGAGAAGGGAATTCAATGCCTTCACACATCTTACACAATTCTTAAGATAGTTAACTTAATCAGGACTTACGCACTAAGACCCTTAAACCCTGGTTTTTGGTTGTCACCCATGCAAAGCGCCAGTGGGGGGAAACCCCATGAGGCCACTGCATCGCTATACATCAAAGGCTGAAATCGGTGTAATTACCGTCAATAACCAGGTTGGTGGCGTAAGACCTGTTTATTTATATCCAGGTACTTACCATAAAATTCCCTCTTAATCTTATCCCAAAACCCAGTTGACCAACCCTGTGCTAAGAGCACGGGATGAACACTGGTTTTCCTTGGTTTTCCTTCTCACAATTCCAATTTCAATGGAAACACCATAACGTCAGGCATAAATTTTGATACCAAACAACCCCACACCAAGCTTTTAAGATGGTGTGGAGCTTTTATAAGATTTTGTTAACTCTGGTTAACGGTCAACGGTCAACGGTCAACCTTTAACCTTCCACAGAGTTTTTATAAGAATCCTGCGGCAGCACTAAGGCTTTGAGGTATCTTACCGTTACCGTTAGTGTGGTGAGTTTTACCATTGCCATTACGGGGCTGGATTACTCCATATCCCCCATGATTGCGTTCATAGATTACATTAATCTCCCCGCTTTTAATGTTCCGGAACATATAAAAATCGTGGTCTACTAGCTCTAGTTGTTCCAAGGCTTCGTCTACAGTCATTGGCGGCATGGCAAAATACTTCATACGCACCACTTCTTCGGGTAGCTCAGGAGTGCGATCGCTAATCAGATCAACTGGCACCGATTCTTCTTCTAGTATTACCTCTGTCTTAGCCTGATTACGGGTTTTCTGGGATTGCAGCTTCTCCTTATATTTGCGCAGTTGACGATGAATCTTATCAGCCACCAGATCAATGCTGGCATACAAGTTTTCAGTCCCCTCTTGGGCACGAATCACTGTCTTATTGGCATAAATGGTTACTTCAGCTGTCTGTTTAGGGTTTATCCGAGGATTACGAGCCACCGATAGATTTATATCTACCTGATTAGTAATGTTTTGAAAATGATTGACCGCCTTTTCTATTTTTTGATGTACATAGTCACGAATTGCATCGGTGATATCGATGTTTTTACCTTGGATAACAAGCTTCATACTGACTACTCCATCTCGTAACGTTTGCGCTTGACAATAGCAGTGGAGGTTGGGGAGATCTGCTATTGGTTCATACTCTTACCCTATCACTTTGTATTCTAGAGAACATCAACTCTTGATTTCTCTTTAAATTCCTTTGCATTCGTTGACATTGATAAAATAGGGCATAAAGTATGAGACAATTAAGGATTGTGCGTAAATGTTTAATTAGTCATCAAGGCTTAGTCCCTTACACAGTGGCTTGGGAGCAACAGCGATCGCTAGTTAGTCAACGGCTCCAAGATTCCAGTTTGGATGATATTCTCCTGTTGCTGGAGCATCCACCAGTTTACACCCTAGGAACAGGGTCGAATATTGACTTTCTCAAATTCGATCCCAATCAGGTTAACTCGGAGGTGCATCGGATAGAGCGTGGTGGTGAAGTGACCTACCACTGTCCTGGACAGCTGGTAGGTTACCCGATTCTCAATCTCCGGTATTATCGCCAAGATTTACACTGGTACCTCAGACAGCTGGAGGAAGTTTTGATTCAGGTATTGGCTGTCTATGGACTAAAGGGTGAGCGGGTGGCTGGGATGACTGGTGTCTGGCTAGAAGGATGTAAAGTTGCTGCCATTGGCATTAAGGTGAAGCGCTGGATTACCATGCATGGCTTTGCTTTGAATGTCTGTCCTGACCTTGCAGGTTTTAATCATATCGTTCCCTGCGGCATTGCGGATAAACCGGTGGGTAGTCTAGCTCAGTTTATTCCGGATCTTAGTGTGGAACAGGTAAGGTTAGATCTGTGTGGTAAATTTGCTGAGGTTTTTGGCGTGCAACTGATCAACCAAGGGGAAAGGGGATGAACGCTGATACCAAATAGCTAAAGTCCTGCTACAAACACATCCTGGTTTTAGGGTAATGGTATTGCCTCTTTCCACCGTATATTTGTTGATTTTTATTAAATTTTTATTAAAAAAATCACCAGCTGTCTCCACAACTGGTGATTTTTTTAA
>NZ_JAAHHS010000478.1 GCF_010692395.1 Moorena sp. SIO3H5 | reverse complement strand
TATCATGGCTTAGCTCGTCAATCTGTTCCCCATGAAGCTGTAGACATTTACCGCAAACAATACAACTATCGCTGGTTAGCCATTTTAGCCTACGCTCCCCCTTCAGCCCAGCATACTCTTTATGGTGTACATCCAGATGGTTTTGCGGCTCATATGCTTCGCAATAGCAAGATTTCTCGCTATTACCTTCAAATTCCCAGCACCGATACTTTAGACGATTGGTCAGATGAACGCATCTGGGCTAATTTACACCAGCGCCTTGCTAAAGAAGGATGCCCATTAAATGAAGGTGAAATCTTTCAAAAGCGTATTATGGAGCTGCGAAATTATGTGATGGAACCTATGGCTTATCAGCGATTATTATTAGCAGGAGATGCCGCTCATATTATTACCCCAATGGGTGGAAAAGGCTTAAATTTAGCGGTGCAAGATGCGGGAGTTTTAGCAGAAACACTGATTAGCTACTATCTCGAAAACCATGATATTTCTTATCTTGAGCGGTACTCCAAAATTCGCTTGCCCTACATATGGCGTGCTCAAGAATTCTCTTACAGCTTGTTAACCATGCTGCACTCACCGGAAGGAGAAGATTTAGAAGATGTGCGTTTCCGACGCAAATTAAGTGAATCCAAACTGTCTCAACTGACAACTTCATTAACTTTTGCTAAAAATTTTGCCCGGAACTACGTTGGAATTGTATAATTTTTGGAATTCCTTGGAAGACCAAAGAATTTCAGACTATAGCAATTCTAAATCATTTGTAAAATCAGCAATCTCTGGAATTGTTGCTGGGCAAGGGTTATAGCGATGGCTTTGCCTAATATATTTCACGAATCATTTAGAACTGCTATATTACATTGTCAAAGTTTTTAGTAGGTATACCCATGAATCCCAAGACTAAGTCTACCGCATTTTACTTTGCTAGCTCATTTCTCTTAACTTTGGGAATTAGTTTTCCTGCAGAAGCTCACTTTAGTTGGGATTTCCATCAGCATGAACAAGAGGATTCTTCAAATGTTTCTTCTTTTACAATTCCGACCAATGCTACTGAAGCTTCAAATACTCTTGAAATCACAGCAGATGGTGACACTCCAGTTGTATTACCTGATGTAGATCGTCCAGGGTTTTGGCTATTCAGTGACAACGCAGAGTTTGTTGAAATCGGTGACAATACTGATGGGCAGTTAGCAATCTTTGATTTCACTACCTTACCGGGTGGGCCACTCCCTCACTATCACACCCTTGAAGATGAGTTTGTCTACGTTCTTGATGGAGAAATAACCTATCAACTTGAAGATCAACTTTTTACGGCGACACCTGGAACCTTCATTTCTAAACCGAAAAATGTTCTCCATGCTTTTGTTAATGCAGGTGAAAGACCTGCCCGTCACATAGAGTTTGTAATCCCAGCTGGAATTGATGGCCTATTTGAAGGGCTGGGTCAACCGGGAACCTCTGATAATCCACCTATTCCTCAACTTCCAACACCTGAATTAATCGAGGGTGGCTTCCAACTGTTGAGCGATTTTGGGGTGGTGGCACCTGACTCATTACTCATTACTCCCCCTCAATTTGGAATTACTCAAGAGGGTGATCCTGAACTTGTTGTAATTCGTCCGGGTGAAGCTGATGGAAAAGCGAGTGCGACATTAATTGTTAGTAATCCTGAAGATGACTCAACTGTTGCTGAAATTCCTGTTACCTTTGGGGATGGAGAACGAATTCAGAACGTAGAGATTACGGGTATTGAAGGTGCAGAAAACCAGAACTTTGAACTGACCTTAGTTGATCCGATTGATACCAGTATTGCACTCCTACAAAATAAAGCCCTTTTAACCTTGGGTGAGGATAATACTTACACCTTACTTGATGGGTATTCTCCGGATGATTTTCCTCTGTTACTCCCTGATCCGAATCCGAATTCTTTTTGGTTAGGTGGAAGTAATTATACACAGGTTGCTAACGTTGACCAAACGGAAGGACTGCTCTCATTATTCGATGTGTTTATTCCCGAACAAAACTCAGGGCTTGAAGAATTATTAATAGCTCCAACTGATTTAGCACTCTACACGTTGGATGGAGAGGTAACTATTAATGTTGCCGATCAATCTTTTAGTGCTGATCCTAATACCTTTATTTACTTGCCACAAGGAAGCCAGTATACTTTTAGTAATTTTGGACAATTTTCCGCTCGCACTCTACTATTTACGGCTGATAATCCGTCTAAATTAGAAGATTTTGTTATGACATTTGGTACTTTAGATGATCAAGACAATGTAAATATTCCTGAGCCTTCTTTGATTTCCGGTTTACTACTCATGGCTTGCAGTGCAGGCGCTCTGTTGAATAAAAATCGTAAATCATCAAATGAGAATATTAATTGTCGATTCAAATTAATTGGATAAAGGTTTCCTATAGTGAAAGCATCATCAAAAAACGTTTATCTTTGAAATTTAGGGGGAATTAAATATTTTAAATTCCCCCACAATAAACAGACAAGGCTGAGTCGTATTTTTTCCAAAGATAAGCAAGATAAACTATGGTTTTTATATCATTAATCAACAAAGAATAACTATCTTTCAATTTTATCTAGAATTACTTCCACACGTCATTGAGTCTACTTCAACTAGAAAATTGAGTTAATTCCTCCCCAAAAGAGCAAAAAATCGTTACTTTATAATGCTCAACTGATTCGCAAAATTTTCACAACTGATAAAACTAAACTTACATTTTTTTACTGTTTTTTAAATCAGTAATCACTGAACTATGTTTTTTTATACTTGTTAAATCGTTTTTTTTATAATCAGAGAAACGATATTAATTATATTTGCTAAAAAATAAATTTAAAAACTTCTATAATTCGTTTCCGTATCAATCCACTTATCTTCAATATTTTAAAGTTTATGTATTCATTTTTTCAGTTTATTTTATACCAACGTTCTATTCGTTATAGTCTATTGTGTGTACTCACAGTTTGGACAAGCTGGCTGATTATTCTTGAACCCAGTCGAGCTATTTATAACCTGATTGAACATTGGGAATTCGCTTTCACAATGGTCTTTGGTTCCATGGTTGCAGGAGCGACAAGTATGGGAGGAGGCGCAGTTGCTTTTCCAGCTTTAACAAAGTGGCTTCACGTCTCTCCCCCCGATGCAAAACTCTTTTCTTTAGCCATTCAAAGTATTGGAATGAGTGCCGCATCTTTTACTATTGTAGCTATGAAAACTCCAGTAGAATGGAAGTTAATTCGTTGGGTGAGTTTAGGGGGAATTCCAGGTATTTTTATGGGAACAGCTTTTCTGGCTCCTTTACTTCCTCCCGAAGTCATTAAAATTTCATTTACAATGATGGTGAGCAGTTTTGCCCTCATTTTAATTCACTTAAATTTAACTAAGGCTGAACGTAAATTTACGATTGAACACTGGGGTAAACGAGAAAAAATTTTATCTATAGTCGTCGGATTAATGGGGGGTATGATTAGTGGGTTAGTTGGGAGTGGAATGGATGTTTTTGCCTACTCTGTAATGGTGTTACTGTTTGGCTTGTGTGAGAAAGTTAGCACTCCAACGTCAGTTATTTTGATGGCAATTAATGCCGTCACAGGCTTTTTAATTCATAACTTTATCCTGGGGGATTTTGTCACTCCCGTCAGTAATTATTGCTTAGCGGCGGTTCCAGTTGTGGTAGTGGGTGCGCCAACCGGAGCAATTCTTTGTAGTCTGATGAAACGTCAAATGGTGGTTGGGATTTTGATTAGTTTAATTGTAATTGAATTGCTGACTTCTTTACTGTTGATTCCGCTTACGACATCCGTAGTTTCGGCTGGATTTTTTGCCCTGATTTTATTTACTTCATTTTATTATCTGATGTATCGCACAAAACTGAGACGCGCTTAATTGAGTGATTCTAGGTTTTATCATTATAAAGTGAAGCATCAGTCCGAGGAAACACAATCCTGTGTTCTCAGACTGAAGTTACCCTTTGACAAAACGGTACAACGGGGAGCAGGGTAAGAGATTTCAGCAGCGCGCAATCGCATCAGCATAGGCGATCGCTGCTGTTTCCCACTTGGGCAAATTAGTACTAATTTCAGCTAATTGTTTTTCTTTCAAACCACCGATTACCTTCTCGCCTGCCTCCCTGGGCTGATCAGGATCAACAGTAATAATGGCAGAACCCCCCGCTTCCAGACCGGCTTGATTCCCTTGAGATACCACCACGAAACGACCAAATGATGCGGCTTCGGCAATCGGTAGTCCAAATCCCTCCCGGTCAGACAGAAACACTACCGCTGTTGCCTCTCGATACCATTGAGCTAGAATGCGATCGCTTATGTGGCCATGATACTGAACCCAAGGCAAACTCTCAATTGAATTGAGGAACGCTTCACCGCTAGCTTGGGTGGAAGTATTCATCCCTCCCACTAAATGCAATTCCCAAGGTTCACCACTGAGCTCTCTGAGTTGAGTGGTTAATGCCACAGCTTCCGGTAAACGCTTGGCAGCTGGATCGATCCGACCTA
The DNA here is from genome assembly GCF_010692395.1 of Moorena sp. SIO3H5. GTDB lineage: Bacteria > Cyanobacteriota > Cyanobacteriia > Cyanobacteriales > Coleofasciculaceae > Moorena. The sequence continues at coordinate 859 of NZ_JAAHHS010000478.1, read as the reverse complement.
CGGATAACAAGAATGGTCCAGTGGGAGCAGGAATTGAGACGGTCGGTAACTTAGCTAGGGCTGAGTCTACTCCATTGGGAATAGTTTTCAGCTTCTGTTGAAGCCTTGGGTTAGGGCGAAAGTGTAGCAGGTCATTCTCCGTAGCTTTGCTGACCACGATAATCTGCTGGGCAAAACGAATCGAGGCATCCAGGTAAATTAGCGATCGCAAAGCCGTTTTTATGCGATCGCCATACTTATTAGCCGCTTTCCATTCATTCACATCATGAATCACAGCAATAGTAGGTGGATGCCACGGCAGAACGATCGGGTTAGATAGCCAGACTAGAGCGTCTACTCCTGCTTGAGCACAATACCCACTCAAGCGAGTCGCCACCCAACCATACCGCTTAGCTGGGGAGTAATCCAGCGGTGGTAGGATATTAACACTATCTGCCAACTCCTGTAGGGTAGGGGTATTCTCAAACGCATTCGGAGAAGCCAAGATTTTCACCTCAGTGCCTCGGCTGATCAGTTCCTCAACTAGAGGTGGTAGTAATCGATTGAGATACTGCCCAATTCCTAAGCGAGGACCAAGATAGTGGGCAATTAAGGCAACAGACATAGCTTATAGCACCGGAAACAGGGAACAGGGAATCGGGAATCGGGAATCGGGAATCGGGAATCGGGAATCGGGAATCGGGAATCGGGAATCGGGAATCCGGAATCGGCGTAGGGTGCGTTAGGGGCGGGGTCGCCCTAATTTTCCGCTCTACCGCCAGTGTTAGGATAGCCCGTCCCGTAACGCACCACCAGGTCAAGCAGCAAAAATGAGATGCACCCAGTAGGGAACAGGGAGTAGGGAACAAAAATATTCACA
>NZ_JAAHHS010000477.1 GCF_010692395.1 Moorena sp. SIO3H5 | reverse complement strand
ACTACGTTCATGGATTTCGTCTGTGGGCAGCGACCCCAGGTCAATCCTTGATGGAAGTAGAAATTCCCCAACGACTAGCATTTGCTGAAACCTATCTCGATGGTCGTTTAGCCCCATTTATCCGGGTGGTTGACCATTGGGTAAAAGCCATTGACAATGGTAGCGTTACCACACTATCTCTCAAAGAAGGAGTGTACTCCCAGATGTTAATGGATTTAACCCATGAGTCCCATGAAACCAGGCGTTGGGTTGAGGTAGATCAGCACAAGTATATATAGCGGTTTTTAATTAGGTGAGGTACAAATTTTTGGGTTTTAGGGAACAGGGAACAGGGAACAGGGAACAGGGAACAGGGAAAAAACTTGTGTACCTCATTAGGCTATAAAAAACTATATATCTCCTAAAACTACTTCTATAGCTTTGATATTTTGAGAATAGATTTTTTACGCTAAATAGCATTTTTTTGTTATAGCGTTTTTCGCAGTTAAGAGGTACAGTCTTTTTTGACGTTGATTACCTTTATTGATGCAGCGTATCGCTATTACCTATTACCTATTCCCTATTCCCTGTTCCCTGTTCCCTGTTCCCTGTTCCCTGTTCCCTTTGGTATAGCATAAATTCGGAATAAATAACTATTAATAATAAATTTTTAAGGTAAACAAAAATGAAAAGTCAGCATCAAAAGCATCAGTTACTTAGCATTATCTCTAGTATACCTAGAGGTTTGATTTTGATGAGCACAGGGGGCATGATACTCACGACGCTAATTTTAGGAGTGGTGATGTGGCGCACTAGCTCCCGCTTGTTTGAACAAGTTAATGGTCTATTCGACTTATCGCAATTAAACTTATCACAGCCAGAACCAGAGGTGGATGTCAGAAACGTTGTGGTTAATAAAGTTCGTGATGTTAGTGAATTGACCACTGCTGTGTTTAGCATGGAGGCGGTGGTCCCAACTCGTCAAGATAGAAACTTAGGACAATATCGCTTAGCGTCAACGACATTACTCTACATTGCTTATGGGGAAGTCAGAGCTGGGGTTGATTTAGGGAAATTAAGCGTAGATGATGTCAAAGTCAGCAATGACTCAATCCAAGTGCAGTTACCAGCGCCTCAATTACTCGATAGCAAGATTGATGTTACCCGTTCCCAGATTTACGACTACAACCGAGGATTTTTAGGTCTTGGACCGGATGTTGCTCCTCAATTACAGATGCTAGCTCAACAGCAAACCCTCCAGAAAATTCAGGCTACTGCTTGTCAGCAAGGTGTGCTAGAGCAAGCTAATCAAAGGGCGCAATTAGTGGTGACTAATTTATTGATGACAGCTGGTTACAAAACCGTAGATGTAAAGCTTCAACCTTCATCACCATCGATGTGTATGGGAGCTTCTTCTCTAGCATCATAAGTATAGCTTTTGGTAAGCACTCAGCAGTCAGCAGTCAGCCGTCAGCTAAAAATAAAATTATTTACCGTAGGGTGGCACAGGCTTCTAGCCTGTGACCTAACTAAAACAGTTTCCTCAGCTTAAATGGATACTTACCTATTTTATTCAAAAGCTGTTCGCGTAGCGCTTAAGCTGATAGCTGATAGCTGATAGCTGATAGCAAAGTAATTGGCGTAATTAAACTATTTTATTATATCATGAACAATGCCAAAAACGTCCTTGGCGGAACACTAAAAGTGTGCTGCACATCTCCGATGACGGGATTTTTTCGGAACGGAAAATGTGACACAGGACCCTCTGACGTTGGTGTACATATCGTTTGTGCAGAAATGACGGAAGAGTTCCTATCTTTTACTCAGCAAAGAGGGAATGATTTGAGTAAACCATCCCCGGTCTATGGTTTTCCTGGTCTTAAACCCGGAGATAATTGGTGTTTGTGTCTCAGTCGTTGGAAGGAGGCGCTGGATGCTGGGGTTGCGCCACCAGTGATTTTGTCAGCAACCCATGAAGCAGCCCTTGATTACATTCCGTTGGAAGTATTTAAGGAACATGCTGTTATTAACGACTAATCGTTGATATAGCGGTTTTAAATTAGGTGAGGTATACATGTTTTTAGGGAGCAGGGAGTAGGGAGTAGGGAGCAGTGAAGAGCAAGAGGCAATAGGCAATAGGCAATAGGCAAGAGGCAATAGTAAAAAAAAACTATATACCTCATAGTTATGAAAACCGCTGTATTTAATGGGCACTTAGGGAAATCAACAGATAAAACAGTAACAGGGATATCTGTTTTTCCCCCTTACTAACCCTAAATTTTGATGAGAAAAAAACTCTTAGTGACAGGAGCTAGCGGTTTTCTGGGATGGAATCTTTGCCAGCTCGCTAAAGAAAAATGGGATATTTATGGAACGTATTTTTCCCAGACGATAGATATTCCAGGAATAACCTTGGTAAAGGTTGACTTGAGAGAATTTCAGGAGATAAAGGATCTGTTTGCTGAGATTAAGCCAGCAGGAGTAATTCATACCGCAGCTCACTCTAAACCTAATTTTTGTCAGACCCATCGAGAGGAATCATATTCGATTAATGTTACAGCTTCTATCAATATTGCTCGACTAAGTGCAGATTATGATATCCCTTGTGTGTTTACCTCTACTGAATTGGTATTCGATGGTTTAAATGCTCCTTATCTCGAAACTGATCCGGTATCGCCTATCAGCTATTACGGTGAGCAAAAAGTTATGGCAGAAGAAGGGATGCGATCGCATTATCCTAAAGTTGCGATTTGCCGGATGCCCTTAATGTTTGGCATCACTCCCCCTACTGCCAGTAGCTTTATCCAACCCTTCCTCAAAATCCTGAGAGAAGGGCGACCATTGAGCTTATTTACCGATGAAATTAGAACCCCTGTCAGTGGCACAACAGCAGCCAAGGGACTTTTATTAGCGCTAGAGAAAGTCCAAGGTCTAGTTAATCTGGGCGGAAAAGAACGGATCTCCCGCTATGACTTTGGTTGCCTGATGGCTGAGGTATTTGAACTTTCCCAAGATAACTTAGGACGCTGTCTACAAAAGGATGTACCGATGGCTGCCCCTAGATCTCCCGATACTTCATTGGATAGTTCATTAGCATTTAGTTTGGGGTATCAACCGTTATCAGTGCGGGAGGAATTGGAAGAGTTGCGGGGGAAAGTGTAATTCTTTAAGTGGTCAGCGGTCAGCGGTCAGCGGTCAGTGGTCAGTGGTCAGCTTTCAGGTTATTTTATTCAAAAGCACTTTAGGTAACTTGGGCTACGCCCATAAGCTGAACGCGCATTAGCTGATAGCAAAACTAATTAGCAGATTTTACTGGGAGCAGTCGAGATGGCAGAAGCAAATTCGATGTATGACTACGTTGTGATTGGTGGAGGTTCTGCGGGAAGCATAGTAGCTTCAAAGCTTGCTGCTTTTGACTCAAATGCACAAATTCTGCTGATCGAAGCTGGAAAGCTCCTACTCAATCCCAAGATGTACGACCCAAGTGATTGGTTTGAAGTCATACAACAACATACGGAGATTGATTGGGGTTACCAGTCAGTACCTCAAAAAAATTTAAACAACCGTGTGGTCATGCTGCCGCAAGCCAAAGCCCTAGGTGGGTGTGCATTACATAATGCCACGGTCTATGTCAGAGGTGGACGCTCTGACTTTGATGAGTGGGGTAAAGTAGCACCCGGTTGGTCATGGAATGATGTACTACCGCACTTTGAAAGTGTAGAGCAGATCATTAAGGTTTTGGTGGCAACGACAGATCATTTCAATTTCATTAACGATTTATTCGCTGCTGCTAAGGAGTACGGTTTACCTGAAAATCCTAATTATAATACCAGCGAGAGTCAATATGGATACGCTCCATTTCAGTTCAACAATATTAAAACACTTTCAAAGCTTTTTCGTGAAACCACATTTAACACTTTTTTACCAGCGGTTCATGCAAATGTAACTGTAATAGCTGAAGCTTTGGTAACCAAGATCCGATTTAATAATACCAAAGCAATTGGTGTTGAATATGTTCAGAAGAACGAAAAATACTTTGCAGGGGTGCGACATGAGGTTGTGCTGAGTGCTGGTGCGATTGCGAGTCCAAAAATCTTGATGCTTTCAGGCATTGGCGACGAAACTGAGTTGGGGAAATTTGATATTCCAGTAGTTGCGAATGTTCCAGAAGTAGGCAAGAACTTACATGACGATCTTTTCGTTAGTGCCGGATTTTCTATTCCCGAAGATAAAGATTTACCAGTGTATTCCTATAGCCTAGCTCCAGCTGTGATTTTCGGCTCTACGGAAAATAGTAGTTCAGTTGTTGATATAGAGTGTTCAGTGGGAGTGGGAACACTCAAAGGTTTCCCTGGTCCAAAAAATTCGTTTTGGTTATGGCCAAACGTCATGCACTTGAAGAGTAAGGGAACTATTACGCTGCGTTCAAGTTCTCCTGATCAAGCTCCTGTTGTTGACCCAAAGTATCTGACAGTGCCAGGAGATCTCCAGTCATGTATTACAGCGCTTCAGTTAGGTATCGATATTGGCAATCAATCAAGCTTGGGGCAATGGCGGGAAAAGCAAATTGCTCCAGAACCGGGAACAGATTTCGAGAGTTATATAAGAGAAACAGCTAGTACAACACAGCACTATTGCGGAACTTGCAGAATGGGGATTGATCAGAGTTCTGTGGTGGATACAGAACTAAAGGTTCGAGGAGTATCAGCTCTGCGTGTGATTGATGCTTCTGTCTTCCCATTACCCATAACCGCAAACACAGCAGCAGCAACCATGATGATTGCTGATAAGGGAGCTGACATTATAATCGGGTCTTACCATCAGTAACTTAATAGAAACGAGCTGGTTGCCTAGCCCTTCAGCCGTCAGCCGTCAGCATAAGCGCTACGCGCACGCTACGCGAACAGCATTCAGCTGACGTAACAAAGATTAAACGAATGCTTACTTGTTGCTGATAGCTGATAGCTGATAGCTGATAGCTGATAGCTTAAGGAGTAATTTCCCTACCGTTAGTGCGGTAGTTACCACGAAACAAAACAAATCTCTTACAAGTCAATAGTCCTAAGTGAATAGCCAAACACCAGTAATTGGTCTTGATACTGCTGCTAACTTCTCTACCTTGGCCTATCGGTACACCTTCAACTAAAAAAGGGAATCAGATGAAAAACTTGCGTGCAATCACTCCATCTTCTTATCTTATTGCTGCCTGTGCATTAACCGGGATTCTATCCTTTAGTGCAGTAACTAGCCAAGCTGGTCAAAGTAAGTTCTTAGCATCAGGTAACTCTACCGCAACCGCTCAGGTTGAATCTGTAGACAATCAAGACCTACTGGCAGCAGCACCGATTCCCAGCAGTGAATTACCACCAGCCCTAGAGAACAATACCGTATTTCGTGCGATCGCAAGCG
>NZ_JAAHHS010000476.1 GCF_010692395.1 Moorena sp. SIO3H5 | reverse complement strand
TCCTACCGGGAATTGCTCATAGCGATACACTGTACCAAATTCTGCCAAGCGCATGGGCAATTCCCGGTAGGAGCGCAATTCACTCTTATAAATTTGGATATGGAAAGGGCAATTCATCGGCTTTAGGACAAATCCTTGTTCTGCGGCTGCTGCTTCCTCATCCTCAGCCATCATCGGGAACATATCCTCTTTATAGTTCTGCCAGTGACCGGATACCTTAAACAAGTCCACTCGACCAATATGGGGTGTCTCCACTGGTAGATAACCTCGTTTAAGCTGTTCTTGGGTGAGGAAATCTTTCAAAAGGGTACGCAAAACCGTTCCTTTCGGGGTCCACAGGGGTAATCCTGGTCCCACCGGGTCAGAAAAGATAAACAGTCCCAGTTCTTTACCCAGCTTACGGTGATCCCGTTTCAGGGCTTCTTGCTTACGGCGCTTATATTCCTGTAGTTGCTCTGGGTTTTCCCAAGCTGTACCATAAATGCGCTGGAGTTGAGTATTACTCGCATCCCCTCGCCAGTAAGCCCCAGCCACACTTTCCAATTCAATGGCCTTCGGGTTGATTTCACTGGTATTTTCCACATGGGGACCAGCACACAAATCCCACCACTCATCCCCCAAGTGGTAAATCGAGATCGGGTCTTCTAAATCTGCCAAAATTTCCAGTTTATAGGATTCACCCAGTTCCTTGATCCGCCGTTGAGCTTCTTCCCGTGGCACCTCTTCCCGAATTACCGGAAGCTTCCGCTTAATGATTTTGACCATTTCCTTTTGGATTTTCTTTAGGTCTTGCTCAGTAAAAGGTTCTGGCTGATCAAAATCATAATAAAAACCATTTTCAATCCAAGGGCCGATAGTCACCTGAGCCTTCGGAAATAGCTTCTGGACGGCCATTGCCATCACATGGGAGGTCGTATGACGGATTCTTTGTAGGGTCTCGGATTCGCTAGTACGGGGCAAATGAATTTTTTCAGGCTGTTCGGAGGGTTCTGAGTTAAGCATCGGTGACTGTTCTATGGAATTGAATAACGCGCTATGACCGTAACACCAATTTTGTGCTATTCCTCTATGATACAAACCTTGTTTTGATGCAAAGCGCGAGTGGGGTAAACCACGGCAGTCGCTCATGGGGGGACCCCCTTTGGCGGCGCTGCCTCCCCTGTTCCCTTGCTGCATCGCTAGTTTTTGGTAAAGTACATGTTTCTGGCGTAGTACTCTCTCAATTTAGTTTTGAGGGTTAGGGCAAGGGGTTACGGGTTACGGGTTGGCGTAATGGTTTTGTTACTTAATTGATAACACAAATGCATAGTACAAGGCTGCCTAATTGGCCGAGGCTCATTTTAGATCATCTCCAGAGAATTCCCCTATATCACAATTTGCCCCATCTGACCATCTGAGCATCAATCGTCTTGATGATCGGTATTAAACCGCACTTGATCTTACCCATCAATGCAATTTTGAAGGAGTAGTAGTCTCTCACAAGTGTTAAGGGTTATGTCAAAAATTGTAAAAAAATGTAAATATAATTAAGGTAGACTATAAAAAAATAAACCCTTTTAATATCATGGAGCAACCCCAGCCATCAACACCGGAGTTACTGAAAACCATATTGGAACCGCTACTAGTAGATTTTGACTACTGGTTTGAGCGATCGCTTTCGTTGTTAGAAACTGAAGATATCACCTTTTTGAGCACAGAGGAACAATCTGACCTACTAAAGCGGGTAAAGCAAGCCCAGCAGGAGGTAAATACAGCTAAAATGCTTTTTAATGCTACCGATGGTCAAGTAGGAGTTGAACTTTCTACCATGATGCCATGGCACCAATTAGTGAGAGAATGTTGGGGAGTGGCAATCCGGTGGCGATCATTGGCATCCGGTGCATCCGAGTCAGCGGCCTCAGGGAATGACTAATCTTGACGCGCCTAGATTCAGGAAATGATTGAGGAAATAGTGGAATACCTTTTGTTAAGGTTAACTAACCACCTATAAAAAGCCGTTTTTTATCCCTGAGCAAGACAAGGAGTTAAAGACCAACTATTTGGTCGGGAGGAAAATAAGATGTTACACCTAATTTATCTAATTGCCTTTACTGTTATAGCATTTTTAGCGATTGGAAATTTAATTCGCAATCTATTAAGTTTGAGTTTTGATTCCCAGCGTTCTTTCTCACCATCGGGAAAATCACCCACCCAATGGGGACGGAATCAAGTGAATGCCAATCCATCTCCTGCTAAGTTAGTACCACACCCGGAACTGCTTGATGATAGTGGCAACCCTATTAATGAACCCCTCTTAGTGATGCGTTCAATGACTGTTGAAGACGCTCGCCAACAGTTAGACGCTATATACAATTCGTCTCCCGGTAACAGCAAGGGTAAGACAGAAGAAAACCAATAGTCTATTGATTTCAGGTTAAGGCTAGACACAGGGAAAGGGGATAAGCAAAACTATTTCCCCTGACCAAATTGGTTAGTGGGAAAATTATAGAGCTCGAACCAGGAAATAGGGAATAGGGAATAGCAATGGAGCGCTGAATCTATTTTCCTTGAGGAAAACCATTTAATGATAAGTATTAAACCGGACTCGATATCATTTATTTGCCATAGGCAAACCAGCTTGCATTAGCACTGTAAACCCGCGTGTCTCCCCAGGTTTCTAAGACATACTGAAACCCCTCTCGGTTGACATCTGTTACATCAACTTTTAATCGGAGATTTTCATCATTATCACTATCGATGTCGTTTAAAGCAATATAAACCACCGGCTCGGAAGTGAAATTGGTATTAAACTTTTGCTCACCTGATATTCTTCGTCTGCCATCACCCTTTGATAAATTCCCTTCCCTAACAGAAATTTCTCCACTCTCGAGTTTAATCTGTGAACTAGCCACTTCTTCGATACTTCGAGAGATAGTAATCAGCTGATTACTATCTTGGGTTAAGTTATTGATCCGTTCAACTATATCTCCCAAGGCGACTGGGTCTGATTCTAGAAGAGCATTAAGTTTTTTCTCTATAGTAGAAGCGTTTATATCTAAGCTTTCAACCTTACTATTTAGATAGTTAGCTTGTTTTTGATAATCTTGAGTTTGGGTTTTGATACTTTGAGTTTGTTGCTGAAGAACTTGCAGATCAACTCGGTTATCAAATAGAGAATTATTTATACGTTTTTTGAGTTTATCAAGTTGTTTTTCTTGCTCTTTGATATGTCCTTTTACCGAACTATCAACAAGAGTAGACATGACGACAAAACCACTGACGGTGGTCAATAGGGTAGTGAAAACCAACAAGCCAATCACTAGGTGAAATTGTGTTCTGAATTCCTTCCTGAGTTCCTCAGCTATTTTGGGTGAAAATAGTTGTAATTCTGTATAAATTAAAGCTCTGATATCTGTAGAGCGCTTATCCAGATAATTTCGGTAGGTATCTAGTTCTTTCTTGAGATCATCTCGTTCGCTTCTTAGACGATCGATAGTTTTTTTAAGTATGTCAAAATCATTCATAGTAACCAATTAGCTAAATACCGACAATTCCATAGATAGTTTAGATCGTAATCAGCTCTCTCCATTGTCTTGATGCAGTCGCTCATGGGGGAAACCCCCAAGACCGCGCTGCATCGCTATTTCGACAAGCCCGCCAAATACTCTATGGGCTGTTATAGCTGAAATTGCTCAATTCGCCAACTACAGAGGCTGATATGATAGCACCCAGCATAATCCATGGTGAATAAAATGGTGATAGTAAATGGCTATAGGTAGGGTTTTAGCAGAATTCTCTGTTACCCATTACCCATTACCTACTATAGCGCTAGTTACTCTAATCATTGAACTCTGTTAAATAATGCTTCGTGAGACCCGGAGCTGGGGGGATTCCGGAGATCTAAATCTAAATTTATGAATTTTCTCATCAATTGAGACGATCAGCATCAGCCAAAGGATTCCAGACTTAATGCTCATGGTGAGGGGCGTTTCGTACCTTCCTGATTGTATAGGGCAAAACCCCTACCAGCAGAGCAAAGGCTTCATCTGGCAGTTGGGCAATAGTGTTGGCATCAAAACCAAATCCCTCAAACTGTTCAAGAATTTGCTGGGTTCGTTGTATCGGACTTGGATATTCTGTAATTTGTTTAGTCAGTCGAATCCATTGCCGTCGAATCAAATAAGCACGCCGTCGCTCCTCAGCTGATTCTGGAGAAATCAATGATAGATTGCCCACTGGCACTACTCCCTGACAATCAAGATCAAATATTCCTCCTACAGCCGAACCTGGTCCTGCAAATTCTGCATGGTAGTGTTTATATATGATGAGGCCATTGCGACGCCTACTATTAACAATTAACAATCGTTTATCCCGAAATTGCGAGAGAATTTCTGATGGCTGTGAGTCTCTCATCTTATTCTTGCAGGGGTTCAGGCTTTCCTGGTTCATGCCACTTAGGGGTTGAGGATTGGCGAGACCCTGGTTGTGAGCAACCACCTCCTTTGGGTAAAAAGCTATCTTGTAATACTGTTGGTATTCACTCTCCATCTCAAACTATATGGCGTAATCTCGAGCGAGCAGGTAAGCACCCAAGCTAAAAGCCTCGATCCACTTTCCTTAAATAACTGTAAGTTTTTGAAAAGACACAAAACGGAGAGTCAAGTTTTGTTTAACTACCATTTCTAACTATAAACTTAGGTTTAACCTAAGTTACTAGTTATCAAAAAAAACCTCAAAATGGCTTCAAGACACCAAAACTTTGTATGGCTAGATACTAAATTATATATAATTGGTATCAATAGCTACAATGAATTGGTATAAAGCAACTTTTGTGGTTTATTGGAGTAGATCTCATGAGATTCACAAGTAGACCGTAGCACAAATCAACTAAATTTTGACCCTAGGGAGGTCTTCAAACACCAATTTTATTGAAAGCTTTATCAATAACCCCCTTTTTGATCTGTTACCAAAAACAATACTCTGCTACAGATAGTCTGAGCAAAAATTTTGTATTGCATATTTTGTTTCTTTTGTCAATGTGATAAATAACGAAATATAAAATATATCTGTTATTCGTCAGCTTGATAACTCCATTATGACGAAATTCAGCCTACTGAGACAGAGTCTGACCCTGTAAACTAAGACCAGCAGGATTGATCTGCTTGTGTAAGAGCAGGCGTTTGGGAAGCCTAAGCAATCCTCCGGTATAGCTTGGTTCAACCCGATGCAGTTCATATCCCCTCTTGAGATAAAGTTGCCTGGCCTGATAATTGTTTTCCAAAACATGCAAGTAGAGGTCTTTAAACCCCCATTCTAGGGCAGTTTGCTCACAAGCCAAGAGCAAATTTTCCCCGACTCCTTGCCGCCGACAAGACTTTCTGACAGCCAGATTGGAGACGTAAAGATGTTGGCAGTTGGGCTTTGGCCAGATCGGAAGAGCTTCGTGGAGGTTAAGAGTGTA
>NZ_JAAHHS010000475.1 GCF_010692395.1 Moorena sp. SIO3H5 | reverse complement strand
ATGATAAAAGCGATCGAGCGACCTAGGGTTGTCACCCGATTACATCATCTCTCCACTCCCTCCAGTTAAACTACTACTGGTAGCAATGCGGGTAATGGTCTTTAAAAATTAAACAGACAAAGGGATCCAGCCCTATGTGACAAGCTAAATCATTCCCTCTTGCCTCTTGCCTCTTGCCTCTTGCCTCTTGCCTACTCCCTACTCCGTGTTCCCTCCATGACTTACACCTCTGATTTACTGGAAAACCTCTACAATGCCTTTGACCCCTCCCAACCGTTACCGGCAGGGGACCCGGTTTATGTCGATTGTCGGGAAGTGCGGGGGGATGGAGAGATCCAGGTGGATTTAGGGAAAGAGATGTTGCTTTCTAAGCGAGAGACCTATCATTTATATGGAGGTCATCGGGGGGCAGGAAAATCTACAGAATTGTTCCGATTGAAGCAATATTTGGAACAAAATAACTTCTATGTGGTGTATTTTGCCGCAGATGAAGAAGATGTGGACTCCGAAGATACTCAATATACCGATATTCTGCTGGCCTGTACTCGCCATTTACTCGAAGACCTCAAGGACAGTGCTAATCCCAGGCCCTTGCTGAACTGGCTGGAAAGCCGCTGGCAAGAGTTGAAAGATTTGGCCCTGACTGAATTAGCATTTGATGGACTAAGTGCAGAAGCAAAAATCTCTCAGTATGGCAAGCTAACGGCTAATTTAAGAGCTGTACCAACCTTGCGTCAACAGATTCGACAGAAAATTAATCCCCACACCGTTACTCTCCTAAAGGCGTTGAATCAATTTATTACAGAAGCCAAACAGAACTTACCCGCTGGATGTACTAAATTAGCAGTGATTGCGGATAATTTAGACCGGATTGTGCCAGTTATCCAAGAGAGTAACCAAACTAATCATGAAGAAATTTTTTTAGACCGTAGTGAACAATTAAAAGGATTAAAGTGCCATATTGTCTACACAGTTCCGATTTCAATGCTGTACTCAAAGCGAACTAATGATTTGCGAGATATCTATGGTGATGCCCAGGTGTTACCGATGATTATGGTGCGAACTAAAGAGGGTAACCTCTATCAGCCTGGATTCAATAAAGTTAAAGAAGTGATTAGCAAGCGAGTCGGCCAATTTGCTCCCACTCGCTCCCTAGAAACCGATATATTTGAAAGTCCAGAAGCCTTAGAGCGCTTGTGTCTTATGAGTGGAGGTCATGTGCGGAATTTGCTATTATTAATCCAAACTGCCATTGCTCGCACCGAAACCTTACCAATTTCCCTCAGAGCAGTGCAACGATCCATTACTGATGCACGAGATACCTATCGCCGAACGGTTCAGGATGGACAGTGGTCAATTTTAGCCGATGTTTACCGCTCCAAGCAGATACACAATAATGACCAGTATCGTCAGTTATTATTTAATCGCTGTTTGTTAGAGTATCAATACTTTGATGACGAAGGAGAAAGACAGTGTTGGTACGATGTTCATCCCCTGATTAAAGGGATTAAGCAATTTCAAGACGCTTGTGCTCAACTAGACTCACAGCAGTAATGAGAACTGCAAAAACTAATGGTAAACTTTACAGATGCGGACGAGGATTTACCGCCAGCAAGTCCAGAAGAACAATACCAAGACTTACTCCGTGCCGTTCGACGCCGTAGAGGGTTTGGATTATTATTTGTCCGTTGTTCTCCCGCAGAAGCAGAGAAGTTGGTTAAGCAGGTTAAGCAGGATTTGCCTCAGAAAAAAATAGAGGTGTTGCGCTTCGAGGAACCGATTGATAATTTATACGGCATTGTTCAGGATCACCCCGACCGCGAGCACATCAAGGTTTTATTTATCCAAGGTCTAGAATATTCGTTTTATAAGTATGAAGAGACGAAACGTCAGCAGGGATGGGATAACAAAGCAATTTATTCCTATAGTTGGAAAGGCGTTCCTCATATTTTAAATCATCTCAACCAACACAGAGAACGATTTCGAGATGATTTTAATATTTGTTTTGTGTTTCTATTACGGCCATTTGTGCTGAATTATTTTATCCACCGTGCTCCCGACTTTTTTGACTGGCGTTCTGGTATGTTTGACTTTCCTAGCAAATCAGAGGAATGTCAACAAGAAGACTTTCAGAATCAGTCCTTAAATCCTAAAGAACGAAGTAAAAAAATTATCGCTATTCAAGAACGCCTCGAAGCAGAGCATCACACTCCTGAAGAGCAAGCTGATTTACTAGTTGAACTAGGAATGCTACTCGTTGCTGCCCAAGAGTATGAAGACGCGATCGCTAACTTCGACCAAGCTTTGGAAATTAAACTGGATGATCACCAAGTTTGGTACAGCCGGGGGGTTGCCCTATCGATATTAGGGCGTTTGGAAGCAGGGATTGATTCCTATGACCAAGCTTTGAAAATTAAACCTGATCTCTACCAAGCTTGGTACAACCAGGGGATTGCCCTATCCGATTTAGGAAATTTGGAAGCAGGGATTGAATCCTTTGACAAAGCTGTGAGAATTAAACCCGACCTAAACCAAGCTTGGTACAACCGGGGTAATGCCCTTTTGGATTTAGGACTAAACAAAGCAGCGATTAAATCCTATGACAAAGCTGTGAAAATTAAATCTGATTTCCACCAAGCTTGGTACCATCGGGGGATTGCTCTATCCGATTTAGGACATTTAAAACCAGGGATTGAATCATTTGACCAAGCTTTGAACATTAAACTGGATTTCCACCAAGCTTGGAATAGCCGGGGGGTTGCCCTATCCGATTTAGGAAATTTGGAAGCAGGGATTGAATCATTTGACCAAGCTTTGAACATTAAACCCGATGACCACGAAGCTTGGTACAACCGGGGGAATGCCCTATCCGATTTAGGACGAAATGAAGAAGCCATCGATTCCTATGACCAAGCTTTGAAAATTAAACCGGATTTCCACCTAGCTTGGAACAACCGGGGGATTGCCTTATCAGATTTAGGACGAAATGAAGAAGGCATCGATTCCTATAACCAAGCGTTGAAATTTAAACCCGACCTCCACCAAGCTTGGAATAACCTGGGGCTTGTTCTATTGAATTTAGGACGAAAAAAAGCAGCGATATATTCCTATGCCCAAGCTTTGAAAATTAAACATGATGACCACCAAGCTTGGAATAACCAGGGGAATGCCTTATCGGATTTAGGACGAAATGAAGAAGCCATCAATTCCTATCACCAAGCTTTGAAAACTAAACCGGATTTCCAGCAAGCTTGGAATAACCTGGGGAATGTCTTATCGGATTTAGGACGAAATGAAGAAGCCATCGATTCCTATGACCAAGCTTTGAAAATTAAACATGATGACCACGAAGCTTGGTACAACCGGGGGAATGCTTTACATAAATTAGGACAAAATAAAGCAGCCATTAAATCCTATGATAAAGCTTTGAAAATTAAACCTAATTACCACCAAGCTTGGAATAACCGGGGGATTGATATATCGGATTTAGGACGAAAAAAAGCAGCGATTAAATCCTATGATAAAGCTTTGAAAATTAAACCCGATTACCACCTAGCTTGGTACAACCGGGGAGTTGACCTACAGAAATTAGGAAAAAATGAAGCAGCGATTAAATCATTTGACAAAGCTTTAAAAATTAAACCCGATTACCACCTAGCTTGGTACAAGCGGGGAGTTACCTTATTGGCATTAGGACGAAATGAAGCAGCGATTAAATCATTTGACAAAGCTGTAAAAATTAAACCCGATTACCACCAAGCGTGGCATAACCGGGGGATTGCCCTATTGGATTTAGGACGAAATGAAGCAGCGCTTGAATCCTATAACAAAGCTTTGGAAATTAAACCCGATTACCACCTAGCTTGGTACAAGCGGGGAGTTACCTTATTGGCATTAGGACGAAATGAAGCAGCGCTTGAATCCTATAACAAAGCTTTGGAAATTAAACCCGATTACCACCAAGCGTGGCATAACCGGGGGATTGCCCTATTGGATTTAGGACGAAATGAAGCAGCGCTTGAATCCTATAACAAAGCTTTGGAAATTAAACCCGATTTCCACCAAGCTTGGAATAATCGGGGGATTGCCTTATGGAAATTAGGACAAAATGAAGCAGCGATTAAATCCTATGATAAAGCTTTAAAAATTAAACCCGATTTTTACCAAGCTTGGAACAACCGGGGGATTGCCCTACGGAAATTAGGACGAAACGAAGCAGCGATTGAATCCTATGACCAAGCTGTGAAACTTAAACCCGATCACCACCAAGCTTGATACAACAAAGCCTGCTGTTATGCCTTACAAGGAAATATAGACTTAGCCCTTGATAACTTGAAACAGGCAATTACTCTCAATCCTGAAGAATATCGAGAGATGGCAAAAACTGACTCAGATTTTGATACCATTCGCTCAGATCAGCGGTTTCAGGCTTTGATTAATGTCAACTCGGGAATCGGGAGTCGGTAGTCGGGAATAGGGAATAGGGAATAGGGAATATGGAAAAAATTCTGTATACCTCATTACTATAAGAAACGCTATAGCAATAGGAGTAATGGTGTGGACTACTTCAACTAAGGAAGAATTACTAATACCAATTTCAAACTATACTCTTGCTCCCCATCTCCCCACGCCCAGCCCTATCGCTTATTCCAGTTGCCGTTCCGAGGGTGTTATGGTGTCCATCAAGCCTTCAAAGGTACCAGAATTGACGATAAAATACAACAATCCAGCAAACACTAGAAGAGCTAGAAGCATGGAACAACCGCGCATATCCTTCTCCTCCTTTAATTTATGAGCACTATCAGCATTATTCCACAAGGTTGTTACCTTAGCGGACAGGCAATTACCGTAAAAGCAACAACCCTGCGGGGTTAAAAGCGGCGGAGTTAAATAGGTTTAAACCTAATATTTTCCGCTACTGAATTAATTATATTTAATTCTGGTCAAAGAATAAATATTTTTGTATCAATTTGTTATTAACTGTGTAACGAAGTGTAAAAACCTCTTGTAAGCTATCAGCATTCAGCATTCAGCCATCAGCCATCAGCCATCAGCATTCAGCATTCAGCCATCAGCATTCAGCCATCAGCATTCAGCCATCAGCCATCAGCATTCAGCGTCGAAGTCTGTGCCAAGCTGTTCGCGTAGCGTGCGCGTAACACATATGCTTACATCTCAGTTCCCTGGCCTTTTGGCCTTTTGGCCACGCGTGCGCGTTCGGCCACGCTACGGGAATGCCCAAGGGAGGAATTCATAGTCTTTGGCTTTGAGTCCGTTGAACTCGTCAGCCCGATTGCTTGTTTTAAGCTGACAGCTGTTGGCGTAGCGTGAGCTAAAAGCTCACGGCTGACAGCTCACGGCTAAATGCTTACCTAAATACTTTGGCAAAAGGTATATTAGATCACAGATTTACGGTTTTGGTGAGAGGATTTTTCACGAATCGATAATGATTGCTATATTGCAAG
>NZ_JAAHHS010000474.1 GCF_010692395.1 Moorena sp. SIO3H5 | reverse complement strand
TCCCGTTTGTTATACAACAGTACTATTTTTTTGTTAATGGGTACTCCTGTGTTAGATGTTAATACAGTACTACCCACTTCAGACTTCAGACTTCTAACTTCAGACTTCAGACTTCTAACTTCCCTGTTCCCTGCTCCCTAAAATACCAAACTTGCTTACCTCAAACAATTAAAAATTGGTAGATTTTTCATCAAAGATTTACATAGTTAATAGTTTAATTAATTTTCCTGAAATGAAATCAAGCTTGCTTGATTTCTAGGTAAAATCATCCTAGTGGTAAAAATCTAGTAGTTTGGCTATGGTAAGCGTCAAGGTTTCGGGAGCTCAAATCACCAATTATGACCACTAGCGTTAACAGGTTTTAGTGCATCTTACTTTATAGCATTTCTGAATTCGGTTAGGTAAAAAGTCCTAGGTGTTAGGAAGTAGGGAGTAGCAGGCAATAAAATTGACCGTACCTCATAAGTACTAGAAACGCTATATTTTGTTTTTATCTACCAGTTCTGGCTATATCAAATAATTTCTGTTCTATCTTCAATCAAAGTGCAGAAATAAACCTTAGCAGTAGTTGAAAGCATAGTAATTAAACCAATGACAGAAACACCCGATACAGAAACACCGGATCGCGAAAGTGCTCAAACTGTCTTTTTAGAACAATTATTACAAGCTACAAAAGAGAGTGAGCATGACCCAAGAAGTGGAAATAAACCTCCGCAAACTGTAGAAACACTGCTGAGCAATAATCTAGAATTATTATATGATGATTTTCCTAAGTTTATTAAAAACTGGGCGACTGATAAATTTAAAACTACTGAATTATCAGAAGCCCAAAAAATTGCTAAAAATATTATTGATTTTAGCAATATAATTTATCTATATTATCACGGTCAAGAAAATCTTAATAGAGAAATAGCTATTGCTGGTTATCAAGTATCTCTCCAAGTTGTCACTCGTGAGACTTTACCTAAAAAATGGGGTGATCTTCAGTATAACATAGCTCTAGCTCATCTTTGGCGAATCCTTGGAGAAAAAGGCGAAAATATAGAGGAAGCAATAAAAGCTTCTAAGTTAAGTCTAGAAGTCTTTACCAAAAAAGAGCATCCTTATGAATGGGCGAGAAGTCAAAAAAATTTAGGCATGATCTATCGCAATCGAGTCAGGGGTAATAAAGAGGATAATATAGAAAATGCAATTGAGTTTTATAAATCAGCTTTGGAAGTCTTTACTGAAACTGAATATCCCTACAACTGGGCACAAATACAATACAATTTAACTATTGCCTATGCTGAAAGGATATCTGGAGAAAAGACGAAAAATTTAAAAAAAGAAATTGAAGCAGGTCAATTAGCTTTAAAAGTTTTTTCTAAAGAAGAGTATCCCTATCAATGGGCTTATACACACAATTCTATAGGTCTTGCTTACCGCGATAGTATAGAAGGGGACAGAGCGGAGAATTTAGAAAAGGCGATTATTGCTTTCCAATTGGCTTTAGAAGTCTTATCTTATGAAGACTATCGCGAAGATTGGGCAATAGTTCAGAATTATCTAGGAACTGTTTACCGTAGGCGAATCAGAGGGAGTCAGGCTGAAAATATAAAAAAGGCAATCGCTGCTTATGAATTAGCCTTGGAGGTTTATACCCTTGAACGCTTTCCTCACGATCATGCAGAAACTCTATTTAACCGAGGTTTATCTCATCTATATGCTAGTAATTTTGTCAATGCTTATGACGATTTTAAAGGTGCAATAAAGACTGTAGAACTATTACGAAATGAAATAGCTTTTGGTTCAGAAATAGACGAATACAAGCAAAAGTTGGCAGAAGACTGGAATAGCCTTTATCAACGCATGGTGGAAGTTTGCCTAAAACGTAACAAAATCACCGAAGCGATTGAATATGTTGAACAGAGCAAAACCCGTAATTTAGTTGACAAGATTCTCAGCCGTGATCAAAATACCATCTTTCCCGCAGATGTTGTTACTCAACTAGAACAATACAGGGATGAAATAGCCATAGGTCAATATCAAATCCAGCATAAGAAAGCTGACAATCCAACCGCCCTGGCACAACGTCTTCAAGAATTGCTACAGCAGCGTAATGATTTACAAGACCAATATTTACTTATCGGTTCTAGCTTTAAATTTGATGAATTTCAGAATAAGTTAGATGATCACACTGCCATTGTAGAGTTTTACATTACAAAAAATAAGCTGCTCACTTTCATCTTTACCAAGAAAACCCAGCAGCCTATCGTTTTGCAGTCTGAGCCGGAAAAATTCAAGAAATTGGAACAATGGAGAAATGAATATCTAGGAAGCTACAAAAACCAAAAATCTGATTGGCAAAAAAATCTGAGTAACCGCCTAGATTTGCTAGCAGAAATTCTGCCCATTGATGACATCATTCAGCAGATTACAGAAACGTGCGATCGCTTAATTTTAATCCCCCATCAGGTTTTACATTTATTCCCCCTTCATGCTTTACCTATCAACAGTCAGCAGGAAAAAGCTACATCTGAAATTCTGATGGATCGCTTTCCAGCAGGGGTAAGTTACGCCCCTAGCTGTCAACTACTGCAACTTGCTCAAACCAGAGAACGCCCGGACTTTACCCACCTGTTTGCGGTTCAAAATCCCACTGATAATTTAGATTACACTAATATCGGAGTAGAAGTAATTAAAGGCTACTTCAATCCACCACCAGATACAGAAGTCCTGGTGAAAAACGCTGCCAGCAAAGCTGCCATAGATAGTAAAGCTCTCAACACATTCCACTGTGTCCATTTTAGTTGTCACGGTGAGTTTAACTACAAAGAACCACGTAAATCGGCTCTCATTCTGGCAGATGCCCACCTCACTTTAGATGCAATCTTTGCCCTGAAATTAGAACAATGTCGCCTTGTAACTCTTTCAGCTTGTGAAACAGGAGTGATTGATGATACTAACATCAGCGATGAATACATTGGTTTACCCAGTGGTTTCCTAGTTGCGGGTAGTCCAGCGCTGGTTTGTAGCCTGTGGAAAGTAAATGAATTGTCTACAACATTATTGATGATTAAATTTTATGATAATCTGCGAACAGCAATGTCGTTGGGAATTGCCCTCAATCAAGCGCAACGCTGGCTCCGGGATGTGACAAAAGAAAAATTAGAGGAGTACATTGACAAATTACCTTTGAATTTTGTTGAGAAATACGTAATTAAGGCTAAGTTTTACAATTTGAATTCCAGCGATAAACCCTTTGAGTCACCATTTCATTGGGCTGCATTCTGTGCGATTGGTAAATAGGAGTTAAAACTATGGAATTAGAAAATCAATTTTTATCTGCTTTAAAACAATTACTAGACACCGAACCTGAGTTGTTTAAAGACTCAGAACGAACGGAACTAGAAGCATTAATTGCTTCATTCCCAAATGATACTAAACAGCTAGCCGATGCGATCAATCTCTGGTGTGCTTCTCACTCAGACATTAATAATGCTTTGATGGCTTTAATTGCTAGCAAACCAATCCGTGAGATGGGACCTGGAGGTACTTTCCCCACTCCTGAAACTAAAGCCGAAGACGAAAAAAACCTACGGGAAACCCTGATTAATCAGATCCGCAAGAGTTCTCCCCCAGAAACCGAAAGACTCAACACTAGCAAAGGCTTGGGACCTGGAGGCACTTTCCCCACTCCTGAAACTAAAACCGAAGATGACAAGAACCAAGGGGAAACCCTGGCTCCTGAAGCCCGCAATAGTTCTACTGAAGAAAGCAAAAAACCCAACACTTCCAAAGGCTGATGACTGACACCGCCTTGCGAATCAAAAACCCCAGCGTCACCCTTTATGCCTTCCATCTCTGCCAAGACCTAAGCCAAGAACTGGGACAGTTGCGACAGGATGCGGATCAGTTGTGGCAACAATGTGCTCAGCTCAGTGAAACCTTTGGAATCCCAGAGCTGAAATCCTTTCCTGAAAAATTAAAATCCTATCGAAGCCAAACAGCAATCACAAGCCGTTATCTAGAACTCTTGCCTGATAATGGTCGCTTAACCTATACGCCACCACTGCACATAGCAGGCTCTGGCCTAAAACTAGATGTCTATCCGGTTAAAATTCATGATACTTATGCCATTGATATAACTCTGTATTACCAAAATGTCACCGTTCCAGTTGGTCAATTTAGTCGGTTAAATCCCCAAGGGTGCCTCCTAGCCAGCAATATTCAAGCTTCCTTGGGACAAACCTTAGTGCTCTATGGCGAACCAGTGGGGACTCCTGAGGAAGATAGAAAGTTAGCCAATGCCTGTGTGGATGCTTTTTTCCAGGGAACCGACCAAAAACCGCAGTTTATGGCATCTGGGCAGTTATTTGGTAGCCCTATTTTTGCCTATGACAATGGTAAGGAGAAACCTACGGAACAATGTCACCTTCTGGTCTGGTTAAACCGTCACCCAGAAACCTTAAAGCTAGTTGAAAAGACCTCTTTGTCATTTTTCAATCTGTTGTGCTGTCGCAGTAAAATTCTGTTTGCCTATAATGAAGCCCGTTGGTGTTATGGCAAAACCAGAGAGCTCTATGGGCAACTTGAACAAGAGGTTAAAGGCTTCAAGGAATTGCCAAGGGAGCGAGAAACAAGGCTAGAGCAACTGAAGCAGAAACTGACACAGATGCCATCCCAGACCTTTGACTATGCTGGTTATCTGCGAGACATGGAAGATCACAAAACTGCGATCGCTACCAATGCCGAAAACTATGACTACTGGCTAAAAAAAATCCGCGAATCTAGTCTCAAAGACGATAATATCGAGTTTTTAGAATACTTCCTCAACCAAAGAACCAAGCTATTTCAACGTCAGATTCAAGTCAACCTCAATTATCTCAAACCCGGTCAGCAACTATTTGACCAGATGCTTGGTAGTATCCGAGGCATCGTGGAGACTGAACAAGCACAACAGGAGAAACGATTAGAACGTTGGATTGCCTCGGTGGGTATTGGTTTAGGGGTCAGTGGTATTTCTTCCCAAACCGCTGCTAAACCGGTAGAGTCTATTATCACCCAACTATACCCCAAACAATCCTTAGATTGCCCCAAGGCTGGTGTTACACCTTGCTTGAGTTACAGTGTGGTGTTTGTGCTATTTCATGTGGGAGTTGGTGCGATCGCTGGGTTAATTGTGTATCGAATTATCAATCGGGGAGGAAAATGAGCTTGTAGGGTGGGCAAAAACTGTTGGTTTCTTTTCATAGTTCTAGAACCTAACATTTTGCCCACCCTAGGTTCTAGATACTTTTTTGGTGGGCAAAAACTGTTGGCTTCTTTTCATAGTTCTAGAACCTAACATTTTGCCCACCCTAGGTTCTAGATACTTTTTTGGTGGGCAAAAACTGTTGGCTTCTTTTCATAGTTCTAGAACCTAACATTTTGCCCACCCTACGTTCTCTATCTGTTTTTTTTGTTGAAATAGAGACAACTGAGTCAA
>NZ_JAAHHS010000473.1 GCF_010692395.1 Moorena sp. SIO3H5 | reverse complement strand
AGCAATTATGGTGAGCCAGTGCGATCGCAGATGAGTTTGCGATCGCGTAGCGGCTCTGTTCGCGTAGCGTGGCCTTTGGCCTTAAGAGCATCGCTATTTTATGTATATTTAACCTCACCCCATGGACAACTGCTATCAATGCTCAATGCGAGTACCTAAAACCTTGAGGAATTCTGCTAGCCACTGGGGATGAGCAGGCCAAGCGGGAGCTGTTACTAAATTACCGTCTACGATTGCTTGATCTACTGGGATATCAGCATAGCTTCCACCAGCACGGGTAACATCGGGACCACAGGCTGGATAAGCGGAACATTTTTTACCCTCGATTACATCTGCTGCTGCCAACAATTGAGCACCGTGACAAATTGCTGCGATTGGTTTGTTGGCTTGGGCAAAGTGCTGCACGATTTTGATCACATCTTGATTCAGACGGATGTATTCTGGTGCTCTTCCCCCTGGAATCACTAGGGCGTCATAATCTTCAGGATTGATCCCATCAAAGGTGGCATTGAGGGTGAAGTTGTGACCAGGCTTCTCCGTGTAAGTCTGGTCGCCTTCAAAGTCATGAACCGCTGTGCGAACAATGTCCCCAGCTTTTTTGTCAGGACAGACAGCATCAACGGTATGTCCTACCATCTGCAACCCTTGGAAGGGAACCATCACTTCGTAGTCTTCTACAAAGTCACCTACAAGCATTAAGATTTGCTTTCCTGCCATGTTATAACTCCTGTGGTTTGAATCGGCATTCCTATTGAGCAATCCTAATGTATCAAGGTTCTGAGGTTGAACGCGCAAGCGTGGGCTTTTGGCCAAGGTTTTTTGTCAGAATGAAGAATGAAGAATGAAGAATGAAGAATGAAGAATCTATAATTCTTAATTCTAAATTCTTAATTCTAAAATTGGGATTTAGTGCTCCAACCAAACCTCTAAATCAGTTGCTGTGTTAAAATCCAACAACGCTTCACTCAATTCCTCCAATCGAGTAATGGATAATCCCTCAATCCGCTGTTGGAGCACAGGGTCAAGTAAACCTAACCTCAGAGTTAGCTGACGTATCACAAGCAATAGGGCTTCCTCCTGCTTTCCTCGGTCAAGTCCCTGCTGGAGTCCCTTTTGGACTCCCTTTTTGATAATATCTTGATAGGTGACTGATTTTTCCATAACTTCCTCTGATAATAATCGACGGACTAAAGCTTTATCAAACCGTAAACCAGCCAGTACATCCACACAAGCTGCTAGGTTTCCTCGTAATGGTTTTTCTTCAATTGTATCCACTTCCGCAACCACTTGCTGTAACAATTGATTAGGGTTATTACTCCTAGCTAGAGTTGCCAAGGGTAACAAAGCCCGATTGGCCAACAGTGGTAATGGGTCTTGCTCCCACAAGCGAATTACTTGATAACGATGCCAAGTATTAGTATCCCTAAACTCGTTCGTAAATACCAGATCTGAGGTCGTAGACTTGAGGAAAATCACTACCTGGTTAATGGGACATCGGTATTTACGTTGTAGTCTGACCCAGTAGTCTAACATCCGAAATGGTAGTGGTGGCTCGGATGGGGGTAGGGTTTGAAATTCTAGGTGCAGAATTTGGTTAGTACTTTGCAGTAGACTCAGAGCATCAGCTTGAATGGGTTCAGCACTTAATTCCGTTTTAAGTACCTGAATATCTCTAGGTTCTTCACCCAATATCCACTGAAAAAACTCCGATGGGTATTCTTCGGCTAAGTATTTAGCGATGCAGCGCGGTCTTGGGGGTTTCCCCCACTCGCTATTGCATCAAGACACAGATATTATCGTAGGGCAAGGCAAATTGTTTAAACTTAACACTATCTCAGACAGTGTAGTGAATCCCAGTTAAAAAATTGATCGCACCTGGATCTTGTTTATGGAGTCAAGCTATGATACCCCAGCACTAATGATTTAGATAAGATCTAAAAAAGACCTGATTAGATCAGGTCTTATCAAAATCATGTGCCCACCAAAAATCCTTGCGAACACTAACAGTTCAATGTCAGCCTTGCTCCAACCAAACCCCTAAATCTGTTACTGTCTCAAAATTCAACAACGCTTCACTCAATTCCTCCAATCGAGTAATCGATAATCCCTCAATCTGCTGTTGGAGCACAGGGTCAATTAAACCTAACCTCAGGGTTAGCTGACGTATCACAAGCAATAGGGCTTCCTCCTGCTTTCCTCGGTCGAGTCCCTGCTGGAGTCCCTTTTGAACTCCCTTCTGGATAATATCTTGATAAGTGACTGATTCTTCCATAACTTCCTCCCTCAATAATCGACGGACTAACTCTTTCTCAAACCGTAAACCAGCCAGCACATCCACACAGGCCGCTAGGTTTCCCCGTAATGGTTTTTCTTCAATGTTATCCACTTCCGCAACCACTTGCTGTAACAATTGATTAGGGTTATTACTCCTAGCTAGAGTGGCCAAGGGTAACAGAGCCCGATTGGCCAACAGTGGTAATGGGTCTTGCTCCCACAAGCGAATTACTCTATAACTATGCCAGGTGTTAGTATCCCTAAACTCGTTAGTAAATACCAGATCTGAGGTCGTAGATTTTAGGAAAATCACGACCTGTTCAATCGGACATCGGTACTTGCGTTGTAGTCTAACCCAATAGTCCAACATCCGAAATGGTAGTGGTGGCTCGGATGGGGGTAGGGTTTGAAATTCTAGGTGCAGAATTTGGTTAGTGCTTTGCAGTAGACTCAGAGCATCAGCGTGAATTGGTTCAGCACTTAATTCGGCTTTAAGTACCTGAATATCTCTAGGTTCTTCACCCAATATCCACTGAAAAAACTCCGATGGGTATTCTTCTGCTAAGTATTTACAGATATTATCGTAAGCCAAGGCAAATTGTTTAAACTTAACACTATCTCAGACAGTGTAGTGAATCCCATCCAAAAAATTGATCGCACCTGGATCTTGTTTATGGAGTCAAGCTATGATACCCCAGCACTAATGATTTAGATAAGATCTAAAAAAGACCTGATCTAATCAGGTCTTATCAAAATCATCTTCCCACCAAAAATCCTGGTGAACACTAACAGTTCAATATCAGCCGTGCTCCAACCAAACCGCTAAATCCGTTGCGGTCTTAAAATCCAACAACGCTTCACTCAATTCCTCCAATCGAGTAATCGATAATCCCTCAATCCGCTGTTGGAGCACAGGGTCAAGTAAACCTAACCTCAGGGTTAGCAAACGCATCACTATTAATACCGCTTCCTCCTGCTTTCCTCGGTCGAGTCCCTGCTGGAGTCCCTTTTGGACTCCCTTTTGGATAATATCTTGATAGGTGACTGATTCTTCCATAACTTCCTCTGATAATAATCGACGGACTAAAGCTTTATCAAACCGCAAACCAGCCAGTACATCCACACAAGCTGCTAGGTTTCCCCGTAATGGTTTTTCTTCAATTGTATCCACTTCCGCAACCACTTGCTGTAACAATTGATTAGGGTTATTACTCCTAGCTAGAGTGGCCAAGGGTAACAGAGCTCGATTGGCCAACAGTGGTAATGGGTCTTGCTCCCACAAGCGAATTACTTGATAACGATGCCAAGTATTAGTATCCCTAAACTCGTTCGTAAATACCAAATCGGAGGTCGTAGACTTTAGGAAAATCACCACCTGGTTAATGGGACATCGGTATTTGCGGTGTAGTCTGACCCAGTAGTCTAACATCCGAAATGGTAGTGGTGGCTCGGATTGGGGTAGGGTTTGAAATTCTAGGTGCAGAATTTGGTTAGTGCTTTGCAGTAGACTCAGAGCATCAGCTTTAATTGGTTCAGCACTTAATTCGGCTTTCAGTACCTGAATATCTCTAGGTTCTTCACCCAATAGCCAATGAAAAAACTCCGATGGGTATTCTTCTGCTAAGTATTTGCAGATATTATCGTAAGCCAAGGCAAATTGTTCAAAGTTAACACTATCTCAGACAGTGTAGTGAATCCCAGTTAAAAAATTGATCGCACCTGGATCTTGTTTATGGAGTCAAGCTATGATAAAGCCCTTGATTTTAGTTAGAGTTATCTTGGAGCCAGTTGAGTAAGTCTTCACTGGTTTTAAAATCCCAGATGGCTTCTGATAAACGCTCTAGCTCTTGATTCGTCAAAGCTTCGATTAATGCGATGATATTACTGGTTAGTTTGCCAAAACGGCGCTCAAGCTGTCGCAATATTACCCTTTTTTCCCCTTGTACTCGTCCCTGTTCTATTCCCTGTTCTATTCCCTGTATTATTCCCTGTTCTATTCCCTGTATTATTCCCTGTTCTATTCCTTCCCGTTGAGCTAGACTCAATGCACCGCGTGTGTCTTCTAACACCATCTCCTGCTTGCGGAGTTTTTCCAATTCTGACACACTCAACCCCGCTTTATTGGCTATAGTTAAGGCTTTTTCTAGCTGTGGTACTTCCCTGAGATTGTCAGGAATAATTTCTAAGCTGGGTGCTTCTTTGATAAAATATATCCACTTATCTATCACACTTTCTAACTCTTCCAGCTGTTTATTAAATTTGGGAAGTTCCACAAACACCATCTTCAATTCATTTTCCTGATAAGCGAAGCGCTCTTCTTTTTCTTGAAAGTAAAAACAGCTAATTACTTTCTCGGTTGATGGGAATAACTGAAAATCGGTGATGGTTAACGCAATGACTGGATTGAGATCGAAATATCCTTGTCCCGATTTTAGTTGATTACCATAGGTTTTGCACAAGTTATACACCACTCGCTTCTCGAAAGCCTCTACATTCCAGATTTGCATTTCAATCAGCACAGTTGTTCGATCCTCTAATACTGCCTTAACATCCAGATAAGTGTCTTTTAACTCCACTACATCCCCGGCACTGTAGGGATCAAGAATTTCTAAATCCTGGATTACCGACTCCCCAGAGTAGATCATGGCATTGAGAAAGGAAATTAGAATATCCTTACTTTCATCTGAGCCAAAGATTTTTTTGAAAGCAAAGTCAGTTTTGGGACTAATGAATCTCATGGTTTTCGCAGTTTACGAGGTGGAGTGGTTAAACAATGTCTTTCCTAGGGAATATCACGGACATCCTTTCAGTAATCATCCTAGCAAAATCCGTTGATATTCTAGTGTATAACCGTTCAGCATTTCTCTAAGCTTAGAAGGAATCAAGCGATGCAGCGCCTTCACGCGGGGGTTCCCCCCATGAGCGACTGCATCAAGACACGGGAGTGAAGCAGGATGGTTGTTCAAAATACTAGCAATAATACTAGCAATAATATTAATAGTAATCAATCCAGGAATCATCAATGGGATAATGTTCGTGCAGCCTTGAAACGATTCTGGGGCTACGAGGATTTTCGACCTCCCCAAGGTGAAATTATTCGGATGATTTTAGATTCTTAAAATATCACAACCACCATTCATAACCCATTTAAATGTATTCTGACAACAAATGTAAATATGCTACATTTGAGTTAGTTGCCAGCATTGGT
>NZ_JAAHHS010000472.1 GCF_010692395.1 Moorena sp. SIO3H5 | reverse complement strand
AATTGATTCTTGACTAACTGAACTTGGATAATGATACGGACCGGTGAAATGACAACAAGAAGGGAGCTCTCTTCTAGGAAATTCAAATTCAGCAGGTTGTTGACAAATTTGAGCCAATTGGGAACAGGATTGATTGAAGTCATTATAGGGAGATAAATTCCACTGCTGACGATGGTCATTAAGAATGTTTACAATATATTTATTCACCAGCTCAAGCATTGCATAACCCACTCGGTTGCGTATAATTCCCCGCCATGAAGGGTCATAATTCCAGGACGTGATTATGGGAGGAACGCTCATGTCCCAATTGAAAATTAAGGCATTGGATACAGTTACAAAAGGAATATCTAGATAGTTAGCGATAGTTGCTCCTTCTGTAGTACCTTGATCTAATAATAATAGCTCTATACCTGCTGCTTTAATTAGGTCTGGAGCATCCCGAAAATTTATTTTTGCTGTATTGAGATTCCAATTGAGTGAATACAGGAATCCCTTAAATCCACTGTAATGACCTAGTTTAGTAGAGAAATCTTTTGTGGATCCTTTGGGAAAATCAGACTTGCCAATCACCTGAAATTCTAATCCTGCTGCTATAAATTTTGGTTGAGTGTCTTCAACTCCTAATGCGGTAACGCGATGACCACGCTGTTTCAGTTCGTAGCCTAACGTAGCCATAGGGTTAATATGACCAGACATAGGAGGACACATGATGCCAAAATGAGTCATAATACTTCCTCAATAAAATAGATTACCTTGATTAAAGATTAAGTTGATAGCGGACTCCCAGGAGCTCCATTTTGCCTTTAAATGCTTTACCCGTGACCACCACATTGTATGACCGCGATTAATTAATTCCGGCACAAGGACAGCCATGGGGTTAACATGTCTGGTGGCTGGAGTTGTGGCAATGAGAATACGAGCCATGCTTACTCTCCCTCTTTGCGCAGGTAAAAACAGGCTTGATCTCCCTCTTTATTTTGATTGAGTATTACTGCGCGATCTTCAAATTCTTGTAACTCGTCGTAGGAAAAAAAGATCAACTCCTCTGGATTTTGAATGAAGGTTGAAAAAAATTCCATTAAAGTTATACCCTTTTGATAAAGCTCACTCCCATAAAATTGGAAACCATTGGAGTCATAGACCTCTTTTTCGATAGAAAAACCCACTGTTTCTGCCAAAATGCCAATACTCTTATTTGTATGTAAAAATAGGTGGCGAGGAGG
Source organism: Moorena sp. SIO3H5 (assembly GCF_010692395.1). Taxonomy (GTDB): domain Bacteria; phylum Cyanobacteriota; class Cyanobacteriia; order Cyanobacteriales; family Coleofasciculaceae; genus Moorena. The sequence goes on along the minus strand of NZ_JAAHHS010000472.1, from coordinate 4,261 downwards.
GTCTAATTGCACCCACTGTGCACCATACTTCTTCCAAGCATAGGAGGCAGCTACGGGTATGCGTAGCAATAGCAATTGGTTAGGCTTCAAGAGTTTGTGGAGGTTTTGTAGGGTTCCTACTGGATCGGGGATATGCTCGTAGGAGTGGTGGAGCATAATAAAGTCATAGCTTCCTTCCAATCTATCTAAGGTGCGATTGAGTACTCTTACCCCAGGCTTAGGGTTTAAGTCTTCTTTGATGTAGGGATCTACTCCCGTGAGATTAGAGTATCCAGCTTCATGTAGATCTAAGAGCATACGTCCAGCACCGCTACCCACATCTAAAATTGCTGCATCAAGACCCACGCCAGCTAATTCAACCCAATACCTGACTGGCGGCCCCAGATTAATGGGTTTGGGTGGGTCGGGTAATTTTTCCTGATCGCCATAGGCATAGTATTCTTCGGGATAGTATTTACTGAGATTCGCTGGAATGTCCACAATTTGGACACAACCGCAATTCGGGCACTCGAAATACTCAAACTTGTCCCTAAAGCCAAACATCATTTCTTTTGCAAAGAAGGGCTTATTGTTTTCGGTATTTCCACAAACTTGACATTTATACATATGTATTTTCCTTCTTGTGATTAATTTGCTAGAGGTTTGTTACCTGGTTGACTGACAAAAAGTGAAATCAAAAGTGTTCAAATGGTTATGTGTAAGTAGGTGGGCCTAAATAAACGTTAAAACTCAAAATCCGAAAATTAAGCTTGAATCCTGTATTCAATAGTGCCTTAGCGTAAGCCCTGATTATGTCCAACTTTTTATCTTTGAATTACCTATAGAGTACCTTATCAGGGGTTGATAAATCAAGATATGAAACTTTATCTGACTTGTGCCTTTATCTGACTTGTGCATAGATTAGCATTTGCCGTTATCATTAGCAGGCGATAAATATACATGGGAGCCCCTCAATCGCTTCTGAGCAATTTTACGCTCCGTCTCATTATCACTTACTGGGAAATGCGCTAACGCTACTTCGTCTACTTTTCCTTCGTGAGTCAAAGGTAAACTTGATACCGGAACATAAGCTCCTGGCCTGACTGCCTGACACATCTGTGTGAAAACTAGGCTGATCAGGTTCTACACGCTCCATGACCGGATGCGCGAAAACCAGATCTGGTCGTAGTAATCAGACTTGGCTTGATGGCTAGCAAAGCATGGTTGTGGATCTATTGGCAACAATGGTACTGGCGTTAAAAGTAGCCGACCTTTATTGACTACGCCCTTGAGCCAACGCAGACCAATTTTGAGATAGCTGAGGCCTCGTTTCCAATGGGGATCTACCTGTCGCCGTAAGCCTTCAAGTTGAACAGCCATGCCTTGGGTTGTGGCGTAAAGCAGGGCCACAGCAGCCACTAAATAAAGCCGCTCAAGTGCAACAGCTGAGCGAATGCGAGAGTCTTCGAGTTCAAAGGCTCCTGATTTGCTATCTAAAAATAGTTCCTCTACCCTAAACCGCAAACCGTATTGCCACAAAGTTTGTAAGGTGGGAGGCTCATCGGTAATAACGGCCCAGGGCTCCTTGACCCCTTTGACGTTGGCTAATACAAGATTACAACGATGTACCCCATCTTGCCATAGACCAACATTACGATAAAAGACAGCTTCTCCTAATGGTGGCCACAGATAGCTGACTTCAACGGGATAGCGATGGGGGCCATGAAGCAGTACATCACAGGGCAATCGTAGGCAGTAGTGCCAATTGCTAGCTTGTAACCAACTGATCAGATCGTGGTTTGCAAAGCCCCGATCGGCTAACAACATCACATCAGGATGTTGACGTAATAGCCACTGGCTTCGACGTAACAAGGGTCGATATGTATCGAAGGCTACGGCCGCGCTGTTGTGTTCCAGTACCCGCCATAGAAATGGTACGGCGCGACCACAACAGACCACCGATAGATGAATCATACAGTAGCGATTCCATAAGACTGTGGTATCGAGGGCAAGATATAGACGGTGGGACTGCCAATCTTTTAAGGCGAGTAATACTAGGGGAAAATAAGCGCGAGTTCACACAAATCAGAGTATTGCTCAAAAAGCGCTGCCACCGGCGTTCAAAACTTTGGGCAAGTTTGGCACGACTCGGCACATAAGGCTCCCAGGCCGGTTGGCTTAACTTGCCACTACAGATTAAGGCACTCACCATCCAAGCTAGAGCTTTGATATGACGCAGATCGCGGTAGCGGCTGTATTGACGCAAAAAGCTCATTAGTTGATCATGAAATTGGGTAGAGTAAGACATGCTCACATTGCTAGTTGTGTAATGGCTCTAGCGTCAGCATAACACTCTGCCCTTTTTCTCATAAACCATGTAATTGCGTGCTTTGAGCCACTTGTGTCAGGCAGCCAGGTTTTGAGGTGCTTGTCACCCCGTGAGGTTTATTTGGCAAACACCTTTCTGTATATAGCTTTCAGCTAGCTTGTCACCCCGTGAGATTTCCGCCATAAAGAAGTTTTTGAAGTTGTTGAGCTAGTAATTGGACATTAGGAGGAACCATCATTGTCAGATGATCTCCTGGAATCATATGAACTTCAACTGTTTGAGAAGACAATTTATTCCAGCCCCATGTTGGATCTTCAAAATTTTTATAAAATTCCTCCTTGAAGCGTTCTGAAGAAGCATCCCATTGTTCTTCTGCTCGAAAAAGGACAATTGGAACTGGAAATAAGATTTTTGGTAGTAGATAATTCTGATAAGCTTCTCCGTTAGCTTTTCCCACCTCGATTATAGCTTTAAGTCGATTGATATCTATAGTAGAAGATATAGCTCCAAATTCAACTAGCTTTTCCTTGTAGTATTGGAGTTGTTCATCATATGAAACAGAAGCTAGATCTTCAAAAGAGAGTAACTGCACATTTTTTCGAGACCTACCAAATACTTTAGCTACTGGAATAAACATTCTGATAATATCTTCTGTAGTAGGTGGAGAAATCTGTTGGCTTCTTGTGTTGCTGGGTGCTCTCATATCCAAAATAGCAAGTAGATTTACTTGATGCTCTTGATGGATTAACTGCTGGGCAATTTCAAAAGCCACTATGGCTCCAAACGAATTACCACCAATGAGGTAAGGACCTTGGGGCTGAATAGTCTGTATAGCTTGGATATGTTTGGAAGCCATCTCCTGAACTTGGTTCATAGGTCTGGATTTACCATCAAGATCCGGTGATTGTAGTGCATAGAAAGGTTGGTTTGGATCTAGATACTGACCTAGGAAAGACAAGTAAGAAGCAATTCCTATACCTCCACATACACAAAAGAAGGGTATTTTAGAACCATTAGGCTGAATAGGAACTAGATTAGATAATTCGATATTCTCCCATAATAATTTGGAGGGTTTAATCAATTGACGAGCAACTTTAGCTGATAGAGTATTTATTGTGAGTTCTTCCGTCCATTCTTGAATTGGAATATTTACTCCTATCTCCGTTTGTAAGCTATTCCTCAGCTCCAAAGATGCCAAAGAATCCATCCCCAAGTCAAAAAAGCCCTGTTCTAAACCTATTGAGTGTGAATCACTAATTCCCAAAACTTTAGCTACCAGGAGGCGTACATAAGCAACCAATAGTTCCTGTCGTTCGCTGGGGACTGCAGCTTCCAACTGCTGCAGAAACTCTGGTTGAGACAAAGAAGAATCTGAGGCTTTGTTTACACACTCTGCCAAGAACAGGGATTTTTCAGCTTGTTTTTGCCACATCGACCAATCAATGGGCACTACCCCAACTTCCACACCCGAACCACTCATTAGTAGCTCTAGTGACTCTAATAGTTGAGCTGGGGCTAACACGCCCATACCTTTCTCCTGTGCCCTGACATCTACACCACGAGTAGCTGCTACTCCCACTTGAGATACTGCACCCCAATGAATACTCAGCCCAGTTAACCCCATCCCCCGACGATAATGAGCCAATGTATCTAGAAAAGCATTCGCTGCACAATAGTTTCCCTGGCCTGGAGAACCCAGTAGAGATGCTACTGAAGAAAACATCACAAAAAAGTCCAACTCCTGGTCTTTGGTTAATTCATGCAAATACCAAGCCCCTTGAACCTTCGGAGCCATTACTTTTTCAAAACTTGACCAGCTCTGATTTTGTAATACACCATCCGACAACATCCCTGCCGAGTGAATCACTCCTGCCAATGGAAACTTTGACTCATTTATCCGACATAAGACCCTGTTGATGGCTGTCCATTCTGACACATCTGCTTGTTCCACCA
>NZ_JAAHHS010000471.1 GCF_010692395.1 Moorena sp. SIO3H5 | reverse complement strand
GCTAGTGACAAAGATTTTGGTGATGCTCCGGATACTGGCAACGGCACTAGCACTGGTAACTATAATACCTTACTCAGCGATAATGGTCCGAGTCACGACATAGATGGTAGCACCTACCTTGGTAGTTGGGTAACTACAGATACCGATGGCTTTGGAGATGGCACCGATACTAACAATAACGCTACCGATGATACCGATGATGGGGTATTACTCAATAGTGAAACTCTCCAAGGACAGAGCTTAACCACAGGAAGTAATGTCACTTTAAATCTCACTACCGCAGGGTCTGGAGTGCTGAATGCTTGGATTGACTGGAACTCTGATGGTGACTTTAATGATACTAATGAACAAATTGCTACCAATGTTAGTCCTAGTGGGAATGCGATCGCATTAAATGTCACTGTTCCAGCTGATGCTACTGTTGGTAATACTTATGCCCGTTTCCGGTATAGTTCTGATACTGGCCTGAGTCCTACCGGTGCAGCCAGTAATGGTGAAGTAGAGGATTATCAAATTGCGATCGCAACACCTGCAGCAACAACTGTTGACTATGGTGATGCTCCCGATACTTACGGTACTGATGCTACCGCAGGGAACAGCGGCAGTGACCCCATTGGTGCGAGCCATGATATTGTCAGTGGTATCCATTTAGGAACAGCCCCAGATGGTGAAACCGATGCCGCCACACCACTCGATGGTAGTGGTGACGGTACAGAAGATGATGGGATCACATTGTTGCCCCTAACAGCAGGGAGTACTGGCTATGTCATTGAGGCTAATAACATCACTGCCACTAACACCGGTACAGCCACACTCCATGCCTGGATAGACTTCGATAAAAGTGGCACTTTTGAAAGCAGCGAATATGCCAGCGTCGAGATTACTAACGGTACCCCCGCCGCCTCCGGGCTGAGCTGGAACAATATTTCAGTAGGCAGTGTGGGCAATACCTATGCACGTTTTCGATTCACAACCGATCCCACCATTACCGCCGCCACACCAGGGGGCGCAGCCAGTGATGGAGAAGTAGAAGATTATCAGGTTGCCATTGTTGGAAGTGGTAATCCCAATCAAACCATTGACGACACCCCATCCGGGACATCCTGTGCAGTCCAAGGGGGCGTCTTATCAACTGTCAATATTTTTACCCCTTACGATAACGGCACTTTTGGCTTTGAAGATGGCTCTGCCACCCAATCCCCCGCCACCAATCCCTATGCAGGAATCAGCGGAGGAGACTACGCTCAATACAAATCTAGGCCGAATAATTCTAGTTTGGAAACCCCTCTTTTTGGGGAGTACTCATTTGTTGCCAATATTGTGGTGGCCAGAAATCGCTTCCAACATGAACCGGTCACCGACCCTGTGTATGGGGTAACTGGCAGATTCTTTGCCACTGACCCAGATATCGACAGCATTCCTGAGCTCGGGATTACCATCACCGGATTAATCCCCAACCAATTTTATGAGATTTCGTTTTGGGCTGCTAATAGTGAACCAAATGGAACTCCTAACGAAATCGATGTTTTTCTTGACAATGAGTCGGTGTATAGCACCGGTCCGCTGCCTGCTGTCCCATCAGCCTTAGCCTGGAAAAAGCATACTTTTACCTTCACCAACGGTCCCAAGACCTCCATCGAGCTCCAGATTAAATCTACCGAAGCAGGCAGGGGTGGTCTAGATTTCTACCTCGACAATATTGAACTCAGAAATTGTAACTTTGGCATTGACTATGGTGATGCCCCAGCAAGTTATGGTGACGCGCTCCACACCACCATCCCCATCTCACCCACTGTTTATTTAGGCAGTGCACCCGATATTGAATCCCAAACCCAGCTGAGCAGCAATGGCGGTACAAATGCTGATGGAGATGATACAAATAACAATGATGATGAGGATGCGTTTACTACACTGCCTAATGTACCTCTAACCGGCACTTACAATTTAACCAATATCCCTGTAACCAATACTAGTGGAGTTGATGCCACCCTCCATGGCTGGATTGACTTTGACCAAGATGGAAAATTTGAAGTCCAGGAATATCAAAGCCAAACGGTGAGTAATGGTGCCACCACGGCTAATCTCACCTGGACTGTGCCGGAGGGTACCACTGCTGGTAATAGCTATGCTCGATTTCGGATTACTCAAAATGCACTGATACCCGATGACCCAAGTACAGCGGATGTTGACGAGCGTTCTAAGGATGCGGTGATTAATGGTGAGGTAGAGGATTATCAAATTGCGATCGGTGACCCTACACCAACGACTGCCTCTGTAGGGGATAAAATCTGGGAAGACCTAGATGGTGATGGTATCCAAGATGCTGGAGAGCCTGGAATTGCCAACGCCCTAGTCAATATCTACAAATCTGACAACACTTTCGTTGATGCCACCTTTACCGACAGCAATGGTAACTACAGTTTCAGCAACCTTGACCCAGGGGATTACATCATTGAATTCACCTCCCCTGCTGTTGGCTATAACTTCACTAGCCAAGATGGTGGGGATGACACCCTAGACAGTGATGCCGATCCAGTCACAGGTCGCACTGCTACCTTTACCTTGGCTGCGGGAGATAACAATACCAGTATTGATGCTGGACTTACCCTCAAAACCAACACTATTGTCGCTTGCGATGTCATACCACGCCAGCGTACCAATTGGACTGAAACCCTGAACGTACAAAAATTTGATTCTGCTCAAGGTAGCCTCGCCAGCGTAGACCTAACCCTGAGTACCCTGATTGAACAAGAGTTAATCTACGAGAATACGGTAGACCAGCCAAAAACAATAACCGTGAACCAGGAGGGAGACGTCAGTGTCTCCTTGCCTGATACTAACGCCAATTTTACCAGAAATTACAACCAATCCATCGACTTCAATCTACCAGCCTCTGATGGTAATCTTGACTTTAGCGGCACTTCCGGTGGAACGACTCCTACGATTCTTGCCTATGAAACCCATACCGAAGAGTATACTAACCTAGCTGATTTTATTAGCTCCTCATCACCAGTGGAAACTGTCAGTATCGAGGTGAATACTACCTCTACAGCCACTTTCATTAACTCTGATAACGCTTCTACTGGCTCTAGTAGCGAGGCAACTGCCGGATTGTGTGTGACCTACACCTACAGCTTAATTCCGGAAGAACCTTCACCAGAAGCTGGAAATATCGTTATCAACGAAGTCCTCTACGCCCAAACTGGCAGCAGTGCTGAGGCTAATGATGAATTCATCGAACTCTATAACGCTTCCGATAATGCTGTAGATATCAGTAACTGGAGACTAGCCGATAGCAACCTGATTTTTAACAGTACTGATAATACTGGCAACATTACTGGTGATGCTGCTAATCCCGCCTATATCTTCCCCAACAACACCACTCTCCAACCAGGGGAATACGCTGTTATTTGGATTGGTAACAATACATCAGACCATCAAGCTCCCGATGCTGCATTCCAGGATTGGTTAGGAAACGCAGCCAAACTCAACAATGCCGGAGAAGATATTTGGCTGTATGACGACGAACTCAAGATTGTAGACTACATTGCTTATGGCTCCAATAACGCCATTAATACTCCTCCGTCCGCTGGATTGAATCTGTGGGACGACACTTACCAAGGAGACTTAGATGGGGCAGCAACGGGTCAATCCATTAGCCTCACCCCCAATGGAGAAGACGGAAATACTAGTGCTTGCTGGGAGCATACCCTGAGTAATGATGCCGATGGCCGTTGTCCTGAATTCCTGGAAACCCGGGATACCGATACGGTTAGTGTACGCCAAACTAGTGTTGGAGTTTATAACAATATCTTGCCCAATGTCATCTTGGTCAAGCGGATTACGGCTATCAAACCCAAAGATACCAACGAGTGGATAGACCTACCAGAATCTGGTTCACCCTTTATCGATGGCATTGATGGTGGCAGTTCTGAGAATAACGTTAATTCGGAACGTGCTGCTGATGACAATGACCCCAACTGGCCAAATCCTGATGTTTATCTGCGGGGATTAATTAACTCTGGCCAAGTGATGCCAGGGGATGAGTTAGAGTATACTGTTTACTTCCTCTCCAATGGCAGCAATGATGCTACAAACCTGCGCATCTGTGACCGAGTGCCTGGAGAAACTACCTTTATTCCCGACTCCTTTAATGCCACCGCTGGCTTCCCCAGTAGTGATGTCGGGATTGCTTTGTTCCAGAGCACCAGTTCCCTACCTTCAGGTGGTCCAGCTGAACCCAATATCTATCTTACTAATATTCCCGATAGCGATCGCGGTCGGTATTACGAGCCAGGAACGTCAGTGCCATCGGGATGTAATGTGACCTTCAATCAAAATGGAGTAGTAGTAGTGGAAGTTGGCGATGTGCCAAACGCTGATTCACCAGGAAACCCACCCAATTCCTATGGATTTATTCGCTTCCGGGCTTTGGTGAAATAAGGCAGAATTTAGAATGAAGAATGAAGAATTAAGAATGGAAAATTCTAAACTCTAAACTTGAAGGTGATTGGGGCTAGATGTCTGTTTCGATGGTCAATGGCCGGGTTTGGATGGTACATTAGCTGCAACAGTATATTTTGTGATCAGTGATCGACACCCCCGGTTCGCATCTACTATTGGAAATTGTATATTTACTTGGAGTGGTAAGCCATGGTGAGGCAGATTGAAACCCTATCGAGATCAGCTCTGCAAACGGAAGTATCTCACTTGCGGGAAGAGTTACAGCTTAGAGACCAGTTAGTGCAGCAGCTGTCTCAAGAACTATTCCGCTTGGTGAAGGGGAATGCTAACTTCAAACCTCCCCAAGAGGTGTCTGAGCGCCATAAGGCTCAGATGGTGGTCTTGCGAGAACAGTTGCACGATGTGGAGCAGCAGGTAGAATTTTATCAACAGCAAATTGCGACCCGTGACACGGAAATTAAGCAATTGCGGGATTCCGTAGAAGAATTAACCGAGCGCTCCCGTCAGCTAGAACAAGTTGTACAAGAGCTACCAAAAATTTATCACCAGAAGTTTTCTGAACGGATGGCACCAGTTAAGGAGAAGGTGACCATGTTACAGCGGGAAAACCGACAACTCCACGCAGAACTCCAGAGTGTCAGTTACCGATTAGCTGTTAGAAGCCGCAATATCACCCGCGTTGATCTACCGAGCTTCAATCGTCAGAATGCTAGTCCAATCCCAACTTTTGGTAGTGTGTAACAGCCTTTGGGTTAGGGGTGCGTCAACTGGTTTGTGGAAGATTAGTTGAAGGTTTAAGGTTGAAGGTAAGTAAATGTTGGGTAGGGTGCGTTAGGGGGGCTCGCCCAGATTTTCCGCTTCGTAGGCAGGGTATAGACAGCCCGCCCCGTAACGCACCACCGGGTCAAACTTAAAAATGGAACTTTCAACTACAAATGGGGAAAACGTGACTACTCCTACATCAAATCAAAGATTATGATGTAGGCTTCTCTCTCCTCACGAATGAGACTTGCTGTTCCTCAATATCCTGTATTGATTTA
>NZ_JAAHHS010000470.1 GCF_010692395.1 Moorena sp. SIO3H5 | reverse complement strand
CTATCATCAAGGGAAAGCCACTGACCCAGTGGCCTATTTAACTGCTAAAGAGAACCAAGATTTGGGGGTTGTCAAAGCCCCTCGTACCAGGAGAAAAAAACCTCCCCTTGATTTGTCTCCTTTCCCAGACTCAGAGGGCTTGACAAATTGCTCTTTTGCTTAACTTGTTACCAATGCCCATTACCTATTACCCATTACCCAGATTTAGTACAAATGTTCTGCGTAAGTGACATGCTCCCAAGTCGATATCTGTTATTATTGATCAGTGTTGAGAATTAAAAAATAAATATCTATATTAACTAACAATAGTGCAGTTATGGCAAAAGTTATTATTATTGGCGCAGGTGGAGTTGGTAATGTTGTTACTCAAAAATGCGCCCAGTTGCAAGATGTTTTCTCGGAGATTCTCCTAGCAAGTCGGACTAAAGAAAAATGCGATCGCATTGCCGCTACTATTGCCCATCCCTCATTACAAACAGCCCAAGTCGATGCAGATAACGTTGCTGAAATGATCGCTCTAATTAAGGATTTTCAGCCTGACATAGTTATTAACGTGGCTTTGCCATACCAAGACTTGCCAATTATGGATGCTTGTTTGGCAACAGGAGTAAATTATCTCGATACTGCTAACTACGAACCTCCTGATGAAGCCAAATTTGAGTATAAATGGCAGTGGGATTACCACGAAAGATATAAACAAGCTGGGATTATGGCTGTGCTTGGATGCGGATTCGATCCTGGAGTCACAGGAGTCTTTACTGCCTATGCCCTCAAGCACCACTTTGATGAGATTCACTATCTAGATATTGTAGATTGCAATGCAGGGGATCATGGCCATCCCTTTGCTACTAATTTTAATCCTGAAATTAACATCAGAGAGATTACCCAAAAAGGAAAATACTATGAAAACTCCAATTGGGTAGAGGTTGAGCCGTTCTCAGTGCATGGGTCAATCAATTATCCAGAGATTGGCCAGAGGGAGTCATACCTGTTGTATCATGAAGAGCTTGAGTCTTTAGTAAAACACATTCCCACCATTAAACGGGCTCGCTTTTGGATGACTTTCAGTGAAAGTTATCTGACACACCTGCAAGTTCTCCAGAATGTAGGATTAACTAGTATTGAACCAATTGAGTATGAAGGGCATCAAATCGTCCCCTTGCAATTCCTCAAAGCTGTTCTACCTGCACCATCTTCACTAGGTCAAAACTATGAAGGTCAAACATCTATTGGCTGCCATATTCGAGGAATAAAAGACGGAAAATCAAAAACCTACTATATCTACAATAACTGTGACCATGCAAAAGCTTATCAAGAAGTAGGGGCACAAGCTGTTGCTTATACAACAGGAGTACCTGCAATGCTTGGTGCAATGCTAGTCTTAACTGGCGAATGGCAAGGTGAGGGAGTCTTTAATGTGGAACAACTTAACCCTGATCCTTTTTTGGCAAAGCTGGGAACCTATGGTTTACCTTGGCATGAGTCAATTAACAACTCAGAAGAATTTGGGGATTAACAAGCAAGATGATTGATTATTCCCAGTATCACCGGGTCTGCGCATTAATCCAGAGTATTCTCCGGTGAAACCGGAGATCTATAATCCCTCGTCTACTCTGAACCATTGGGTTTATACTCAAGCGTTAGAATTGCTCGAGCAAGGCAAACTAGTGGGTGTCGTCGGTGGAGATCACAGTGTACCTCTTGGCTTAATGCAAGCCCTGGCACAAAAACACGAGGAATACGGTATTTTACAAATTGACGCCCATGCTGATCTGCGGCAAGCTTATGAGGGGTTTACTTATTCCCATGCCTCGATCATGTACAACGCTCTCAAGCTACCTCAGATTAGTCGTTTAGTTCAGGTTGGCATCCGAGATGTTTGTGAGGCAGAAATGGCAATGGTAAATAGTGATAGCCGAGTTGTTATGTTTGATGATTGGCAGCTCAAAGCCAATGCTTACGAAGGTATCACTTGGGCAGCTCAGTGCCATAAAATTATATCTAACTTACCTGATCAGGTATATATTAGCTTTGATATTGACGGCTTAAACCCCTCCTATTGTCCCCATACAAGCACTCCCGTGGTGGCTTAGAGTTTAATGGAGCAATTTACTTGTTGCGATCGCTAGTTCCAACAGGCAAAACAATTATTGGTTTTGATTTGTGCGAGGTTGCTCCAGGTGATGGTGGTGATGAGTGGGATGCAATGTAGGAGCTAGAGTTCTCTATAAATTGGCTTGTTTGAGCATCTCCTGCAATAAAGAGCTTGGTTGAACTACAGGTATAGCGCTGGGTATTAACGTTAGGACAAGCTCAAGTCCTGAAACCTTACAGGCAGTATACTTCTGCCTCCTGCCCTCTCCCTGGCGCGTAGCGCTATACCTCTGGCAAAAAACGTTCTCCCTCAATGGTCTTAAGGTTAAAATCTTGCTTGCCTGTGGGGCTAGGCTATCACTAAAAACCTAAAGCAGAATGAGATTTTCAAGAGTCACGAAGCACACGATAAACAAAAGCTTTAATAGTTGCTGTTTCAGAAACCAACGGAATATTTTTAAATGGCTTAGAATGTTCTACCAGTTGGCACCAACCTTCTTTCTCTAAAGTATCTATTTGCGCTTCAATGGCATCAATATAAGAAGCAACATCAACTCGAATGGCGACAATAATAAAACCTTGGGGTTTGACAATGCGCACGAATTCATCAAATGATTCAGGGGGTGCATGGTTAGCGGAAAAAGTACCAGCACTCACAACTGCATCAAACTCATTATCTGTAAAAGCTAAAGGTTCCCCCAATACCATTTGTCTCAAATCTTGATAGACTTGCTTTTTCCGTGCCCTTTCTAACATATTCAGGGATAAATCAATACCCACTAGATTGGTATATCCTAGAATAGCCAGAAGCTCTCCTACCATTCCTGTACCGACGCCAGCATCTAATATATTGGCATCATTGGATGGGACAAATCTTCCCACCAATCCATTGATTACAGCAGGAGGGTTATAGCCAAAGCTGATAACACTTTCATCATACTCTTGTGACCAATGATCGTAGACATTGGATAAATCTTGGTTATTTTGAGCAGAGCTTACTTGTTCCAACCAATAAGATTTGTCAGTTGGCATCATCAATTCTCCTGTCATTTTATATAGCTAAAATATATTCCTTCAAGATAGTTCTTAAGCGGCTTGCCATATCGTCAATATCTTGCCGTGTAGACACCAAAGGAGGTACCACAGGAATAACATTATTTTCCGCAGGTCGTCTGAATAATAAACCATATTTTCTGGCAAAAGGAGCAAGATTAGCTGCGTCATGCTTATCAACAAGCTTCACTCCATACATATAACCACAGCCTTTAACCTGCTCAACAATCTCAAACTCATCATCTAATATCTGCATTTGTTGAGAGAAATAATCAGCGTTATTCTTAACATGATTGAGAATTCCCTCACTATGCAAAATATCTAGAGTTTTACTAGCTGCTGCACAAGCAATTGGATGTCCTCCGTGGGTAAAGCCATGATTTAATGTCACATCTTTACTCATAAATGGAGCAGCAATTTTTGCTGTCACTAAGACTCCTCCTAGGGGAGCATAGCCTGAGGTGATGGCTTTAGCAACTGTAATTAAATCTGGAACAATACCTAGACCCTGATAGGCAAATAAGTCACCAGTCCGCCCATATCCAGTGACAATCTCATCCAAAATTAGCAGAATATTGTGAATAGTGCAAAACTTTTTTAGTTCCCGAATGAACTGAGGTGGGATGGGAATAATTCCTCCTGCTGCAATCACAGGTTCCATGACAATAGCAGCAACGGTTTCCACATTTTGAGCTAAGATAGCCTGTTTGGTTTTGTCTAAGTACTTTGTCCAATTGTCTTGATTAATCTCATAGGACATGGGAATCTCAAAGCTATCGGCAGGAATGGGACCAACATTTTTCCGAATCGAAGGAATACCCATAATGCTCAAAGCACCCAGTGAAACTCCATGATAGGAGTTGCTGAAATGACCCACTTGAGTTTTTTGAGGATTACCTGTCACACAGTGATAAGCACGGCTAATTTTGAGGGCTGTCTCAATCGCTTCCCCTCCCCCAGAAGTGTAGAAAAACTTGGAGAAATCGCCATTGAGATAGTTTAAGAGTTTATCGGCATAGTCAACAGCAGCTTGATGGGCGCGACTAAATAGGGGTAAACAGGCAATTTCTCTGGCTTGGTTCATCATTGCCTCAATGATATCCTCTCGCCCGTAGCCCAGGCTTAAACTCCACAAGCAAGCATTGACATCCAAATAACAATTGCCCTGCTTATCGTATAGATAAATACCTTTTCCTTTGGTGAGAATAAGCGGGTTTTCTAAAAACTCGCCCATGTTGGTAAAAGGATTCCAAACTGGATAAGACAAACTTGTTCTCCTCAAATTTTTCTAATTATCTTGCTAATTTCTCTAGAATTTTAGTTGAATCTGGCACAATTCTATGCTGGTACATTTTTTTATAAAAGGGTAAACTATAATCATAAAGTTCTCGGATTATGTCATTGTTAGTCACATTTTTTTCGTATTGGTTAATACTCCCGCTGTAAATTTTACTGCTCGATGCGACGTCAGCGTGCCAGATTTTCCAAACATCCCACTGTTGATTATAGGATGACCTCCACTGCAAAGCTGACCGAAGAAATTTGATGTTTATTTTCTTACAATAGGAAGCGATGATTGCTTCTGGGTCGCTTTGCAAATCATCCGCATCAATCACCACTGGAATTTCACCTGATAATTCGATTATTTTTTCAAAGAGATAATATTGCTGCTGGTAACCAATTTCATTTTTAGTGATATTGTGGTCTAAAAAATAATAGGAAGGGATTGACTTAGCTGGATCACGAATAATAAAAGTGTTAACCAATTTTTGCAAAAAGGACTCATCTTTTACAAGATATTCATAACAGTGATAAGCCATATCTTTCAAAAAAACATGCTGTTGCGGTGAACAGTTTAGAATGTGGTTCTTAATATCTTCAAATTGTGTCGGATGTTCTGGATCAATAATCATTCCTGTAGGAAGCCCTTTTTTTTCTAAGACATAATAGACATAAGCAAAAGGTTCATGCAGAATTTTAAAGTCTCCCCGATTCATCATCATACGTTCAAAGGCAGTGGAAATAGACCGTGGATGTGACCACAGCACAACTATATTATTTTTCATTCTCAATCAAAATGATAACTGTTAAATCAAGTTACGTATTTCAATATGTAACACGAAGCCAATACAGAATTCCTAATGAATTGAGCGGTTATTATGGCTTCATCTAAGGCTTGATATTGTGCCTTAGACCAATTTAACAGTTTAGCTTCACTCACTATCATAAATTTATATTACAACACTGGGGGGGCGACATGAGAGCTAAAAAGTAGACTGTATAAGCTTCATAGCTCTCATACCTCGTAAATAATTATCGAGCTTATGACGACTTAAACGCATTAACTTATCAACTAATTCCCAACATTGCG
>NZ_JAAHHS010000047.1 GCF_010692395.1 Moorena sp. SIO3H5 | reverse complement strand
TAAAAGTTAGTTGGTTGAAAGTTAGTTGGTTTAAGGTTGAAAGTTAGTCGGTTTTTCGCTTAGGGTGGGCTTTTGGCCAAGGTTGAAGGATTTTGCTGCTTTGTCAAAATAGTGGTTAGTGGTTAGTAATTAGTAGTTAGTAGTTAGTAGTTAGCACTTAGATTAGGAAGATTGTTATTCTTTGTTGTGAGGAATAGTATCTCGGTGGTAGGCTACTCTCGATCAGGGAGTGGGATTTGACACCATCCCATCACCCCATCACCCCATCACTCCATCACTCCATCACTCCATCACCTTGACAAGTTGGCTAAGTTGGGTAGCGATCGCTTCCAATAAAAGCTGGTCATGGCTCTTCAGGAAGAAGTGGTCGCCTGGAAACATTTGCATGGTGAACTCTCTCTCGGTCTGCTTGCGCCAAGCCTCAAGTTGCGAATCACTGACTTTGGGGTCGGATTTGCCACCAAACACTGTGATTGGGCAATCGAGGGGATCTGCACTGGAGTAGAAGTAAGTTTCCAAAATCGCAAAGTCTGCTCGCAACACCGGTAGGAATAGCTCCATCAGCTCAGGGTTTTGTAATGTTTCCTCTGGTGTTCCATTTAAGCGACCTAGTGACTCGATAAACTCTTCATCAGGCAGTCGATGGATGGGTAGATTCAGATCCGGTACCTGAGGAGCAGCGCTTGCAGAAACAAATAAGTGAACTGGGCTCGGTAAGTTCTGTTTGCGTAACTCACGGGCAAGCTCAAAGCTGATTAACGCTCCTAAACTGTGACCGAAAAAGGCAAAAGGAATGTCTAAGTAAGAACGTAAAACAGGTGTTAGTGCCTGAATCAAAGCTGAAAGGCGAGTAAATGGCTCTTCTTGGAGTCGGTTTTCTCGCCCAGGCAGTTGAATTGAACAAACCTCAATGTCTGGTGGTAGAAATTCTAACCAAGAGCGGAAGATAGAAGCACCAGCTCCGGCATAAGGAAAGCAGAATAGACGTAGTTTTGCTCTTAGATTGAGCTTTGGACGGGTGACCCAAAGATTGGCTTGAAGTACTAGCTTCTCTGAAGAAGTGATTGTCCCTGAAGACTCATTAGTTGAATCCATCGAGTCCGTACTGCTTGGTTTGCCTTCAGTTCCTTGATTAGGTGATGAGTTGGCTTCTTTAACAACCAGCAGGAGAACTTGGGTGATAAAATCTTCAATGCTCAAACCAATGAAGTATTCTAGAGGAACAAGCACCTCCAGATCAGTCTCAATTTGATTTCTGAGCTCAACACCCACTATGGAGTCAAGTCCTATGCTATGAAGGGGCTGCTGTAAGTCCAGTTGGCTGACACCAATTCCCATAACCCTGGCTAATAATTCTGTCAAGTAAGACCCCAACAGTCCCTGGCGTTCTTCTGGTTCTGCTGCCAGCAATTTAGCGCGGGTTAGACTTGGCTTAGCTTCTGGTGCGACACCATCATTAGGGCTGGATTTCCCATTAAGTTCTGATGGCATGCTCACGGTTAGGGTTACTCCTGAACTCTCCTGTTCAGTTGAGTTAGGAACTACATCCAACCAGTAACGCGATCGCTGCCAAGGATAAGAGGGCAAGGAAATACACTGACCCCCAGATGGATAGCGTCGGCTCCAGTCTACTGAGTAGCCCTGGGTGTAGAGAGTACCCAAAGAACCCAACATAACTGCTGTTTCCGGTTGCTGTCGCCGTAGAGAAGGCAATACTGTTCCGTTTTTGTCTGAGTTTTTCAGACACTGGGAGATATTTATCCCTAGGACTGGGTGGGGGCTAATCTCTACAAATAGATTATGCTTAGTCTTGATGAGTTTATCAATAGCAGCCCCAAAACGCACGGGCTCTCTGATATTGCGTCCCCAGTAGGCAGCATCAAAATTTTCACCCTCATGAGCTAGACCTGTAACGGTTGAGATGATTCGAATAGATGCAGTTTGAGGTGTAATTCCTTGAAGCGATCGCACTAATTGATCTTGATACGGCTCCATCTGGGGACTGTGGAAAGCATAATTCACCCGCATCATCTTACAGAAAATCTGTCGCTGCTCAAGGGACTCAAGCACTTCTTCCAGGGCTGCTGCTTCACCTGATAGAACCAGTGAGGTAGGACTATTGATGGCAGCAATAGAAAGACGACCGCTATACTTAGCTAAGAGTTCTTCTGCCTCAGCTACGGACAACTCCACAGCTGCCATTTTCCCAAAACCTGTTGCCTGCTGCATTAAGCGAGCACGGTGGAAAACAACTTGGACTGCATCCTCCAAGCTAAGAGCTCCCGCAACATGAGCTGCTGCTACTTCTCCCACGCTATGGCCGATAATGGCCTTCGGTTCTATTCCCCAAGACCGCCACAAAGCAGCTAAAGCAACTTGCAAGGCAAAAATAGCTGGCTGAGCAATCTCAGTTTCTGCTAAGCGGGATGTTGCCTCATTAGCAGTCAGTTCTTCCAGCAGTGACCAGTTGGCATAAGAACGTAGTAGCTGATCGCACTTCTCTATAGTGGAAGAAAAGACCGGTTCAGTAGATAATAATTCACGCCCCATCCCCCACCATTGGGGTCCTTGACCAGAAAAGACAAAAACTAGCTTAGGACGCCGGTTCCGTTGCTTACGACCCCAAGACAGACCAGAGTAAGTTTCTCCAGAGCAAAATGCTTTAAGGCCCTCGGTCAGTTCCTCACCGTTTTGAAATACCAGGGACAAACGGTGGTCATGATTAGAACGTCGTACACTAGCTGTATAACAAATGTCTGATAATGAAGCAGTGCTACCAGACGCTGCAGGTGTTAGGAATTCCTGATACTGCTGAGCTAAAGCTCTGAGAGCTTCTGGACTGCGAGCAGATAAGGGAAGCAGATAAGGTGACGAGGAGATCTCAGGAGAAACAACTGTGTTTTTCTCCAACTCCTCATCTGTTTGGGGAGCTTGCCCTAGAATTATATGGGCGTTAGTTCCGCCAAAACCAAAGGAACTCAAGCCAGCCAAAGCTAGACCATCGGTTTCCGGCCAAGGGGTCAGGCTTTGCTGTACCTGAAGCAGAAGTTTCTCGAAGGCAATATAGGGATTCGCTGTTTGGAAATGCAGGCTCGGTGGTATCTTGCCATGATGTAACGATAGCGCTACCTTAATTAGACCAGCAATGCCAGCGGCAGATTCTAGATGACCGATATTGGTTTTAGCGGAACCGATAATACAGGGGTTGTCCGGGGAACGGTCTTGACTCAACACAGCCCCTAGTGCTTCCGCCTCAATTGGGTCTCCTAGGGGAGTGCCTGTACCGTGAGCTTCGACATAGTTAATTTGAGCTGGTGCCACTCCAGCATTTGCCAAGGCTTGGCGGATAACTGCTTCTTGAGATGGACCATTGGGAGCGGTAAGTCCGTTGCTACGGCCATCTTGGTTAAGGGCTGAACCCTTGATCAGAGCAATGATATTGTCATTGTCTCTAATCGCATCGTCTAGACGTTTGAGTACTACGATACCGCAGCCTTCTCCTCGGACATAACCGTTGGCTCTAGCATCAAAAGTTTTACAACGCCCATCTGTAGCCATCATTTGTGCCTGAGAGAAAATGATGGTCAACTGTGGAGACAGCAGCAGATTAACTCCACCCGCCAAGGCTAAATTAGACTCTCCACTCTGCAGACTTTGACAGGCAAGATGCACAGCCACCAATGAAGAGGAACAGGCTGTGTCAATCGCCATACTCGGTCCTCGAAAATCAAATAAGTAGGAGAGGCGGTTAGCAGCAATACTTAAAGCATTACCAGTCCCCATGTAGGCATTGATGGCACTATACCCTCCTTCCTGAAAGCGCTGGTGGTAATCACCGGCAGAAATACCAACAAAAACACCTGTGTTACTGTGGGCTAGTTTTTCTAGTACCTGCCCAGCATTGTCCAGGGCTTCCCAAGCTACCTCTAGCAAAAGTCGCTGCTGGGGGTCGATATAAACTGTCTCTCTCGGAGTAATTCCAAAAAATTGGGGGTCAAATTGATCTACTTGTTCTAAAAAGCCACCCCACCGAGTACTCATTTTTCCAGGAGTACCAGGTTTAGGATCGTAGAACGCATCGATATCCCACCGATCGGCTGGTACTTCTGTAATGGCATCTACCCCGTTACATAGGAGCCGCCAATACTCCTCGGGGTTTCTGGCACCAGGAAAACGACAACCTAGACCAATAATTGCGATCGCATCCATTTCTTAACCTTCATCTGAACTTTGGTCATGATTACCACTACTGGCTGCTTGATGTTTAACTATTGGAATCTTCAGCTAAACGTTCTGCTAGGGCTTCGATGTTGGGATAGTTCCACAACAGGGTGGGAGATACCTCACGGCCAAGATAGTTTTCTAATCTACCTAAAAGAATCAAAGCATCTGCTGATTCTAGGTTGTAGCTTTCAAATGGTTCCTGGATATCTATCTCTTCAGGATCAACCTCCAGTCCTTCGGCGAGTTGAGAAACTAACCAGGCTTGAATAGCTTCTTCAGTATGACATTCTTGATCGATTTTATCAGGGATAGTTTCAAGCATTTTGTTTAGTTTTTTAGTGATTTTTAATTGGTAATTAGTCAAAAATAAATTGCCAATTTTTTATTAAAAATTGTAGTTAATTGATAGTAATGGCAATTTTCAATTTTCAATTTTTAATTTTCAATTTGTCTTTCGGCTTTTGCCTTTTCTACTTCGTTATTAGCTGGTGACTGTGGTGTGACTAGATACCCGTCTTCCATACGAAGGATGCGATCAGCAACATCCAAAATTCTGTTATCGTGAGTCACCATCAAAATAGCGCATTCTTGCTCAAGAGCTAGTCGTTGCATAATATCAACCACATCTCGACCTGTCTTACTATCTAAAGCAGCAGTTGGTTCATCTGCTAAGACCAATTTGGGCTGATTGACTAAAGCACGGGCAATGGCTACCCGTTGTTTTTGACCCCCAGAAAGGTTTTGAGGGAAGTGATTAACTCGATCCCCGAGCTTAACTAGTTTGAGCATGGCTTCAGATCTAGTGCGAGCTTCCCGCTTAGAGATGCCTCGATGCAGTTCAATCGCCATTTGAACATTTTCCCGGGCTGTCAAGAACTCTAGTAAATTGTGAGCTTGAAAAATATAACCAATATGGCTACGCACTGATACTAATTGGGCAGGACTAGCGCCATACAATTCTCGGTCTATAATTTTTAGACTTCCTTCTTGTACAGAACGCAATCCTCCAATTAACGTCAACAACGTTGTTTTACCTGACCCCGATGGCCCCGTTAGAATTACAATTTCTCCAGATTTTATTTCGAGATTAATGTCAAATAAAATTTGGCTCCGTAATGACTGTTGACCCAAGTAATGATTCAGTTTTTTTATATCAATTACAATTTCTTGGGACATCGAGTTTTTGGATTATACTCTAGTAATTATAAAGTTTATAATCTGGGTATCAAATTTATGAAAAGAAAGTTAGAAAATATCAGCTGGATCAGCAGACCGCATTTTGTTAACAGCTAATACACCAGAAGCAAAACACATTACAATTGTTACTATTAAAACTATAAAGGATTGACTAACTCTCATTTCCATTGGTAACCCAGTAGCATTCTGGACAACATCATATAGACCTATAGAGATTGCTAAGCCTGGAATATAGGCTAAAATAGCTAATATAACAGACTGCTGAAATACTACAGATAATAAGTATTGATTTGGATAGCCAATTGCTTTTAGAGTGGCATAGGCAACTAAGTTAGTAGAAATATTACTATGAAGAATTTGATAGACAATCACTACCCCAACAACTGATGCCATAACGAGCATCATACTAAGTATAAATCCAATCGGAGTTCTTGTCTTCCAATAGTCTTTTTCAAAGTCAATAAATTCTTGATAAGAAAAAACTATAACATCTTCAGATAAGTGGTTTCGCAAATTTTTTAAAACCATTTCCTGATCCGCATCAGGTTTGAGGTTAATGACTCCTACATCAATCATTTCTGAATTGACATCGAATATCCGGAACAATGTTGAGTCGCCAACTACCAAATTACCGTCCACCCCAAAAGAAGGTCCTAGGCTAAACAAGCCTCCAACCTTAACTCGATAACCTTTTCTGGCTGCAAAACCAAATATTTCAATAGTTTGTTCCGTGTTTCCCTGCTCAAAGTTTTCAGCAATTGGTCCAAAATCAGGTCTAGACTTACGGTCAAATAAAACTACATTAGGAAGTTTGAGAATATCCAGATTTTGATTTATTTCCGGTAAATTAAGCACAGGCTTTGCCGGATCAAACCCAATAACATAGATTGAGAACTTTTGATCAGTAATGGGATTTTTGAATTTTGCAAATCTTAGATATAATGGACTAACTGATTCTACACCATTAAATCCCCGAGCCTGATATAAACGCTCTCTAGGAAAGCTCTGCTTAGCGGTCAATGACTTATATTGGGAACTAATTAAAAATATATCACCTTCGATAACTCGATGCACCGTGACAGAACTAGTATAAAGAGAATCGTTAAACCCAAGTTGCATAAAAATAAGAACAACGATAAACGCAATACCAGCTAGAGCAACCAGAAAACGAACTCTTTGTCTCGCTAGTTGTAACCAGGCAATAGGCATTTGGAGAATCATTTTTTAAGCATTTTAGGAAATGATATGTCTGGGGAATTTAATATAGAAGTTCTCAATGGATTAAGGGACTTTCGTCCTGGGTTAATGGGAGTAGGAAGTAGGAATGCGCCGCTGCATCGCTTGACAACAACGATAGAAAGACATAAACTATTTTGGTAAACGTTTATTGCGGATTCAACACTTCTGAATGTGTTTAACCGATTTACAAGTTAATCGTAGCCTCTACTTGTAAGTTGGTAAATGCTGCAACTCGTTGACTGTCTACGGAATCATCAATGCGGATTTTAACGTCCACCACTTTACGATCCGTATCTGATCCAGGATTAACATCAAAAACCTGTTGTCTGTCAATTTGGAAACCAATCTCAGCGACTGTTCCCTGTATTTCACCCTCAAAAACAGTACTAGAAATACTACCTTTTTGACCCAGATGGACTTTGCTAATATCCGTTTCATGGACTTCTGCAATTACGTACATCTGGTCGGTTTGACCTAGCTCAACAATTCCGTCACTGCCAATAATTTCTCCAGATTTGGTGTGAACTTTCAGCACTTGTGCATCGATAGGAGAACGGATGTAGCTTAAATTCAGTTCAGCTTGAGCGAGCTTGACAGCTGCGATCGCACTCTCAATCTCTCCCTGAGCTATTTGTACATCTACTGGACGAATCTCAGTAATACGGTCTAGATTGGCTTTAGCTTGACTGATCTGTTCTTGACCAGTGTCCATAGTCCGTCGCAGAGTAGCTTTTCCTTCATTAATTTGTTCTTCAATCGTTTTCACAATTCGTTTTAGAGCAGCATTTGCTTCATTAATTTGCTCTTGAATCGTTTCCACTTGCAGACGTTTACTATCAAAAAGAGAGGCGGAAATTGCACCTTCTTCATAGAGTTGTTGATTACGTTTATACTCTGCTTCAGCATTACGCAATTGGGCTTGTAAGCGAGCCACGGTTGCTTCCTGTGCCGCTACTTCCCATTGCAACTGAGCTCGTAAGCGAGCTAGGGTTGCTTCCTGTGCCGCCACTTCCCCTCGTAACTGAGCTTGTAAACGAGCGATCGTTGCCTCTTGTGCCGAAATTTCTCCTGCCTGAGCCCCAGCTTTGATCTTGTCCAGACGAGCTTTCGCAACTTTAACCTGTTGCTTAGATTGTTCTAAAGTAGCAAAACGAAGAGCATAAGTGTCCAGCAGAGCAACGATTTGCCCTGCCTTAATCTTGTCTCCTTCCTTCACTAAAAGTTGTTCAACTCGGGTACCTCCTACAGAATTAGGGGCAGACAGACGAGTCACTCCTCCTTGAGGCTCTATACGTCCAAGGGCAGTGACCCCAACTATGGGAATGGTATTTTCTGGGGAATTGGAATTTGATATAGAACCTTGACGTTTAGATTCAAATTGGGGCAAGCCATAGAGATAAATCCCCCCAGTAGCTAAAGCCATAGCTGCTGAGACAATCAAATACCGCTGACTTATAGGGTTTGTAAATGATTGACTTTCCTTATGCACGATAATCGTTATTTAGCAATAGTAGTGGATAAGTTAATTGCACTTTTTCAATGGTTTTAGTGTATAATCAATTCTGTTGTACATTAACCTAATTGAATAACATGAGGCAGAAAGTATGGATGGTTTGAAGTGGCTAAAATTGGTATTGAGTCAGCAATAAAACCAAATCATAGATATATAGCATTTATTAATTCGCTGAGGTAATTTCGTCCTTGGTTTTAGGGAGCTAATGCCCTGGGCTATGCTTTTGGCCTAAGGCATTAGCTGCCCGAACAGATTAGGGAGTAGGGAGTAGAGAGTAGGGAGTAGGGAGTAGGGAGTAGGGAGTAGAGAGAATAAAATTGACTTTACCTAATAACTACGATCAACGCTATATTATTTTCGCCATCACTAGATGTAACGAGTTTGTCCAAAGTTTTGCAAGTTGGTAAAAATTCAATTATTTATGAATGTTGACAGTACACCACTGAACCTATATTTTTTAAAAAAAACCGGTAATTATACTCAATTAAAATTGATTTTTTTGGTAAAATAACTCTATTTATATACCTTTAAATAGTATGTCATGATTGACAAATTATCGCAAGGGAATTTTAGTAATATTTTTTAAAGATTATTTAAAGCATATCCAGGATATTAAATTGGATGTAATACTAATTACAGTATTATTTTTTATAGATATTTTGATAAATGTAATCGTGAAATTTTATAGATAAAAAAAAACTTTTGGCGCTTTAAGCAAAATCTCAGGAGTTAAGCAGTGAACCCAACAATCAATGTTCCAATTTTGCTCACTACACTCGACACCCAATAGCCCACAACCAGTCTATATAAATAAGCTTGGAGCCTAAGTACTAAGTCTCAGAAAGTGGTAGAAGACACCCTCAAGCAAGACCGCTCAGATTTTAGCTACTCTGAATAGATCACAAAGTTACAAAATCATAAGGTTTTGCTGGTGTTAGCTTAATGGTTTGAGATTAAACGTGTTAAGTACTTTTTCCTGTAACGTATACATTACCAAACCTATCAGTGCCAACCTTAAAGGCGATATCAACACTGGCACTTCCCAACTGCTGAGTACTTGGTAGAAAAATTCTGCTCCCAGGGGGCTTTGGTCAAAACCCTGAAGGCACAGATCCAGCAGAAAAGCTGGAACTAGCTACCCAGGCATCAAAGGATCCCGCATTGGGTCCTCCCAAAGACCCATCAGTAAATCCGGCTGAGTAAACCTTATCCGCCTGCTGGGCATCAATACCAAAAAAGGCATAGTCATCTTCGGGGGTTCCAAACTGCTCAGTCATCAACAGGTTACCGTCACTGTCGAACTGGGCAATAAAGACATCATTGAGTCCGGCATTGATTCCTCCTAAATCACCATCAGTGATTCCTGAAATATAGATCAAATCGTCACTGTCGATGTCAATAGCGAAGGCGGTCTCAGAACCAGAAGTTCCAATCTGTTGACTCCATAGCTGGTTGCCATCCGTGTCATACTTAACCAAGAAAGCATCATAATACCCAGCATTCGGTCCCCCTAAAGAGCCCAAGGTAAATCCTGTGCTGTAGACATTTCCAGAGCTATCAAGAGCAAGATCCCAGGAAAAATCATAGTTAGAAGTACCAAACTGCTCAATCCACAACTGCTCACCGTTGCTATCAAACTTTGTCAACCAGCCATCATACAACCCAGCATGCTCTTCGCCTAATTTAGCAGTAGTGAATCCTGTCGCAAAGACATTACCATTGTTGTCGGCGACAACACCATAAAGTTCGTCAAAGTCAGGAGTACCAAACTGTCTAGCCCACAACTGGTTGCCATCACTATCAAACTTGGCAACATAAGGATCATCATATAGGGGAATGGGCTGATCTGATCCAGCATTGACTCCCCCTAAGTCACCTGTAGTATATCCGCCAGTGTAGATATTACCATCATTGTCAACGTCAATGGCAAAGGCAGTGTCGAATTGGGAAGTTCCATACTGTTGACTCAACAGCGTATTGCCATTACTGTCTAACTTAATAAAATAAGCATCATCTCCTCCAACAACCGACCCCCCTAAGTTACCTGTGGTGGTGCCTGCAATGTAAACATTGTCATTGCTATCAAAGCTAATATCAAAGGAGCGGTCTTCACCAGAAGTCCCCAACTGTTTAACCCACTGTTGTTGACCCTGGCTATTGTATTTAGTTACGAAGGCATCTTGAGATCCAGCATTGGATTGCCCCAAGTCCCCTTGAGTCCATCCTGTAACGTATACATTACCAACGCTATCAGTGCCAACGTTAAAGGCAATA
The DNA here is from genome assembly GCF_010692395.1 of Moorena sp. SIO3H5. Classification (GTDB taxonomy): domain Bacteria; phylum Cyanobacteriota; class Cyanobacteriia; order Cyanobacteriales; family Coleofasciculaceae; genus Moorena. The sequence goes on along the minus strand of NZ_JAAHHS010000047.1, from coordinate 22,586 downwards.
TCAACACCAGCACTTCCCAACTGCCGAGCATTATCGAAAGCTGGTTGTTGGGATGGGGGAGTATTATCGTACTCAAAGTAGTCACCATCTAGACTCAGACCAGAAGCTCCTGGCAAAACAGCGATCAGATCAGGTCTAGGATTATTGAAAAATATAGCTGTGCCATTGTTTCTCGGTCCGATCGATTTCAGAGTATAGTTACTTGAGTCGCCGTGAAGCCGAATAGTATCTTGGTTGGAATCGAAGTCTAGAATTAGAGCATAGTCATTCTTCCCTTGGAATCCGGTACCACCAGCGTAGTAGGGATTATTCTCATCCCCCAACAAAAATCGGTCTCTGGTAGGGGCATTGATGTTCACTCCTTCACTATTACTATCAGGACCACCAATTAAGATATCAATTTCTCCTTTACCAGGTATAGGAGCACCAGGATCGACACCCAGTAAAATATCATTGCCAGTACGAGTGAAAATGATATTAGTCCCTGAATCCCCTACAAAAGCATCGGGACCTGGGGTGCCTACTTTCAGGACAGTAATAAAATCCGCTAGTACATTATCTGAGGTTTGACTACTACCTGATGTTCCCCTGTTCACTATGGGGAAAGGCAATAGTCTCTTCAAGAATGAATTATTATTGAAAATCCTTCGATTGTTTGACGATAGGCTGCTCAAAAAATTCATGATTTTAGATTATTGCTGATCAGAAAATTTTGCGGTAGCAAAAATAGAGGCTTTCACTAAAATTAAAACTCCCTATTTTTCCTTGTACTTGGTAGACAAATTATGCTCCCAGGCGGCTTTGGTCAAAACCATGACTGTTTCTGAAGTCATATAGGGTGATTGAGGTTAAAGTCTGTCATCCCTATTAGAGGTAACGGTAAGGTAGTGGTCAAGGTATTAAGCAGGTGCACAAAATTAATTACACATTTTACAAACCTCAAAGCCTTACGATGTAAGGGTTACAGAGATTGGTAGTAGGAAATTAATTTTGTTTAGGTGCTTAGTTATAACCAAGACAAATATTTATTCTGAGATAATTAATTCAAGTTACCTAAGCAGCCGCTAGCTTCTAAACCAATTGTTGCATACTGCGACCAGATCCAACCACAGATTTTGGATATCTTTATTGAAACAACATAGTGAATTATCAATCATATAATAATTACCTAAAACTGTCAATTAATTGGCCATGGAATTCACTCTAGATAAATTAAAAACAAAAAATTGCCTTTGCAGAAAATTACTCTGTATAAAATAGCTATTATTCTGCCAATAAACTTTGGAATTAATTTATTAACATTATTTACAAAAAAAGACTTTTTTATTTTTCGTTACTTTTTAACATTCTAGGCACGATATCGGCTTTACTGTGCCGGTAAATTATAGATATTCACCAATTTTTTACCATTACTTGATCTTGATTTTTCGGAATTTCATTCACAGTTTTTGAATGATTGAATAGAAGTTCTGTATCAATCAATTACGAATCACGCATATGAGTCATCTACAAGACGCCGTTGTACTCATTATCGGAGCAGCTGGTGTTTTTGGACAGGAGTTAACCCGACAGTTATTCAAGGCTGCCAGCCGATTAATTCTATCTGATCTCGAAGAAGTCATTGTCCGTAAACGGGCTGAGGTGATTTGGCGTGAAGTGGGGATAGGGGATGTGATCCCATGCCTAGGAGCTGATCTTTATTCTCGTGAGGGATCTGAAAGCCTAAGACCATTAACCATGAACCATTAACCTTGCCCTAACCCTCAAAAGTAAATTGACAGAGTTCTAGTGCTTGACGGCTCAAAGCTCTACCTAACGCTAGAATCGCCATTATCTTAATCAATAATTTATACAAAATTTATAAAATAGATTTCTGATATTTATAAAATTGTATGATTATTGTATTTAAGTGCTTGCTCAAGCTGTAACTCTGGATTTATTTGTCAAACTACATGGCTCATTAAAACTAATTTTACGATGCTAACCCTAGTTTAACTCAACATAAAAAAACGGTGAAAGGCAAAACTCCTGTGCTACTAGTTCAGACAAAATTATTGTATTTATTGATTTTTGATCGGTTTCAAGGTGTCAATTCGTAGAAATTGGCTAGGTTAAATCCAGATAATTTTTATACGATAAATTTGGTCAATGTTGTCATTTACACCAACTAGATTACTGCTATCGATCTATATAGATAGACTTGGTCTGGATAAAAAAATTTCCGATTTTAGGGTAAGCATTCACCACTCACATCCTGAGCTAATCCACTACGGGCATGCTGTACAAACAGTTAATCTAATCCAACATCTTATCAATAAAGAGAGTTCCACAATAAGCTTGTTTTCGTGAGCGACACGCTTCGTTATGGGCTTCTCATGACTGGGTTTCAGCCTGCTTCTTCCCTACTTACCTCTCTTCCCCCACGTCCCTCTATTGGGAGTTTTTTATGTCTCTTTACAAACAGTCAATAATAAACACTAAAGACATGAAACTTGTGAAAAGATCATCCAAATTATACCCTAGGACTATCGATACTATTTACAATATCTGAAATAGCAGTAATGCTTTTTTTAAATATAGTTTTTTAATTTTATTGATATAAAAATAGGTAATAAAAATAATAATATTCGTTGTTTTGTTTTTTTTAGTTATAACGAAAAATAAATTTTAATCTAAAGCAATAAATGTTAATTAATAAATTAAGCGAAATAGTTCATAAACCTATTTTTATATTCACCATAAGATGAAAATCATTATAAATTCAGTGAACTAGTTTACCGTGGTTAAGAATCAGTCTATGTCTAATTCTAAACTTGACATGGCATTGGCCCAGCTCCAAGACGACTTGGATAGCTTTGAAAAGAATCTGATCCAACGTATCCAAGGGAAAGACACGATGTCGGATAAATTCACAGAATCAAGCAATATAAACCAAAAACTGGCACAAACTCCTATCGCCATTATTGGCATGGCATCGCTTCTACCGAAAGCCAGAAATTTGCAGGAATACTGGACGAATATTATTGAAAAAATCGACTGCATTACTGATATTCCTGACTCCCACTGGAATGCAGACGACTACTACGATCCAGACCCCAGGGCACCGGACAAAACCTACTGCAAAAGAGGCGGATTTATCCCACATATCGATTTTAACCCCATGGAGTTTGGGCTCCCTCCGAATATCCTCGAAGTAACAGATGTTTCCCAGCTGTTAAGTCTAGTAGTGGCAAAGGAAGCGATCGCAGATGCGGGCTATGGCAAATCCCGGGAGTTTAACCGAGAGCGTACTGGGGTTATTCTAGGCTCGGCACTGGCAAAACAACTATCTACACCACTTTCAGTTAGATTGGAGTATCCGATTTGGGAGAAAGTCCTAAAAAGTAGTGGGTTATCCGATCAGGATACTAAAAAAATTGTAGAAAAGATAAAGCTAGCCTATGTGCAGTGGAATGAAAATGCCTTTCCCGGGATGCTAGCTAATGTGATTGCTGGACGAATCGCCAACCGTCTAGATTTGGGGGGAACAAACTGTGTAGTGGATGCCGCCTGTGCTAGCTCATTAGGTGCTTTAAAAATGGCAATTAGTGAGCTGAGTGAGCATCGCGCTGACATGATGCTCACTGGAGGAGTTGACACCGATAACTCCCTTGCGGTCTATATGTGTTTCAGCAAAACCCCTGCCCTCTCCCCAAACCAGACTATTAAGCCTTTCGATGCTGAGTCGGATGGGATGATGCTGGGTGAAGGCATCGGAATCCTGGTACTCAAACGTCTGGAGGACGCTAAGCGAGATAATGACAGAATTTATGCTGTGATCAAAGGTATTGGCACCTCCAGTGATGGTCGATATAAAAGCATTTACGCTCCTCGCCCAGAAGGACAAGCGAAAGCGTTGAAGCGGGCTTACGAAGATGCAGGTTTTTCTCCTACCAGTATCAGCCTGATTGAAGCACATGGTACGGGCACTAGGGCTGGGGATCCCAGTGAATTCCAGGCTCTAAAAGACGTTTTTAGTGAAAACAACCCCAAAAAGCAGTATGTTGCTCTCGGTAGTGTTAAATCCCAGATTGGGCATACTAAAGCTGCGGCTGGTGCAGCCAGTCTAATCAAAACTGCTTTGGCTCTACACCAAAAAATCTTACCACCTACGATTAACATCACCAACCCCAACCCAGCACTGGATATTGATAATTCACCATTTTATTTGAATACTGAAACCCGACCCTGGATTCGCGCTGAAGGAGATGGGCCAAGGCGTGCTGGTGTGAGTTCCTTTGGTTTTGGTGGCACCAATTATCATGTTGTTCTGGAAGAATATGAACCCGAACACAATCATGCTTATCGTTTACACCACACTTCCGAGTCCATTCTCCTTTCTGCGCCAACACCGGAGCAATTGTTAGCTCGTTGTGAAGATACTTTACAAAAGTTGCAATTTAAAACTGGAGAGCAGCACTACCAGAAACTAATTGATAGCTGTAAAGTCGAAGAAATTCCGGTCACTGAAGCCAGAGTGGGGTTTGTAGCGGATTCTGTAATACAAGCTTGCAGATGCTTACAAACCACTATTAACTGGCTAAAAAAGAAACCACAAGCACCATCGTGGAATCATCCCCAAGGGATCTACTATCGTCAAAGTGCCATAGAGCTGAAAGGAAAAGTCGTTGCCCTATTTTCAGGGCAAGGTTCCCAGTATCTAGAAATGGGGCGGGAACTAGTGATGAATTTCCCTTGTTTGCGCCAGACCTATGGTTATATCGATAGTCTGTTCCTCAAGGATAGTTTGAAGCCCGTTTCAGAAACGGTTTTTCCTGCCCCTGTGTTTGATACAGCTCAACGGCATATCCAGGCTGAAGCACTGCAACGTACAAATTATTCTCAGCCAGCCATCGGAGCCTTAAGTGTTGGTCTTTATAAGATTCTGCAACAAGCAGGATTTAAGCCTGATTTTATTGCTGGACACAGCTTTGGAGAACTCACTGCTCTCTGGGCTGCTGAAGTTTTGAGTGATCAGGATTACTTTTTCCTAGTTAAAGCTAGAGGCCAGGCCATGGCAACCCCAGATGATCCAAATTTTGATCCGGGAGCCATGTTGGCGGTGAACGAAGAGGTTAATCGAGTCAAAGAGGTTATTGATAGTTTTCCTCAAGTTACCATTGCCAATTTCAATTCCAATTGCCAAGTGGTCTTAGCCGGTTCAACAGCAGAAATTGCGAAGGTACAGCAAGTATTTACTGAAAAAGGGTATTCTGCTACTTTGCTGCCAGTTTCCGCTGCCTTCCATACTCCTCTGATTGGACATGCCCAAAAAGCTTTTGCTCAAGCCACTGAAGCAGTTACGTTCAAAAAAGCAAAAATTCCTGTTTATACCAATGTGACTGGGGAGCGTTATCCCACTGAACCCCAAGACATTAAAAACATTTTGGGAGTACATTCAAGCAAGTCAGTACTGTTCAAGCAGGAAATCGAAACTATCTACAATGCAGGGGGGTATTGCTTTGTTGAGTTTGGACCTCGGAGCATCCTGACCCACTTAGTAAACGATATCCTTGGTGATAAACCCCATGTCGCCGTAGCCTTAAATGCGAGTCGTCAACAGGATAGCGATCGCCAATTGCGTCAAGCGGTTATGCAGTTGCGCGTGGCTGGTTTGCCCTTAAAAAGCCTCGACCCCTACCAAATTGAGCCTCCAGCACCCAAGACTGACAAGAAAAAAGTGCTCAAGTACCGGTTAAATTGCGCTAATTATGTGTCAGAAAAGACGAAAAAGGCTTTTGAACAGGCTTTGCAGGATGGACATCAAGTGACATCTCTTGGTCAGGATAATGGGGCAAGTCATGGGTCTACAGAGGAAACTCAACAGACACAAATGCTCAGCAATGGAAATGGATCTAGCCAGAGCAATGGTCACACCGCTAAGCCCAATTATCAAGGGAGTTCTTCAACTAAGCTTGTCACCCCTAAGCTTGTCACTCAATCGAAACCATCGGTGAGTAATGGAAATGGGTCTAGCCAGAGCAATGGTCACACAGGAAAGGCCAATTATGCGGGGAGTTCTTCAACTAAGCTTGTCACCCCTAAGCTTGTCACCCCTAAGCTTGTGACTCAATCGAAACAATCCTTGAGTAATGGAAATGGGTCTAGCCAGAGCAATGGTCACACCCCAAAGTCCAATTATCCGGGGAGTTCTTCAACTAAGCTTGTCACTCCATCGAAACAATCCTTGAGTAATGGAAATGGGTCTAGCCAGAGCAATGGTCACACCCCAAAGGCCAATTATCAAGGGAGTTCTTCAACTAAGCTTGTCACTCCATCGAAACAATCCTTGAGTAATGGAAATGGGTCTAGCCAGAGCAATGGTCACACAGCTAAGGCCAATTATCCGGGGAGTTCTTCAACTAAGCTTGTGACTCAACAGCTTGTGACTCCGACACCATCGGTGAGTAATGGAAATGGGTCTAGCCAGAGCAATGGTCACACCCCAAAGGCCAATTATCAGGGGAGTTCTTCAACTAAGCTTGTGACTCCGACACCATCGGTGAGTAATGGAAATCGGTCTAGCCAGAACAATGGCAAGGGGGCGATCGCCCAGAAGCCAGGAAACAGGATTGCACTCTCCCCATTCATCCAGCCCACATCTCGGTTACGTCCCATGGAGACTTCTCAGACCAAACCAACATCAAATCCCACTGAACTTACCCAGAAATCAAATGGGCATCTTATGACCTCCTCTGGAAGTAGCACCAATCACAAGTCTGATACCAAACCAGCACTAGCTCTTACTCAACCCGCTCTTGAATCGAACATGCCCTCAACACCAACCCTATCTCTAAATTCCCAACGTATTTTAGAGAGCTTAGAGCATAGCTTGAAGTTGTTTAGTCAGCATCAAGGTGAAACGTTACATGTTCACGGACAATATCTGAACAATCAGCTGGAATATGCCAAAACCTTTTTCCAACTGATGCAGCAGCAGCATTCCTTGTTTGGGAACAGCAACGGAACTGATCAACAAGCGCAAACGAAGCAAGTTGTGATAAAGAGCTTAGAGCGCACTATGATGCAGTTTCACCAGCATCAAGGTCAGACTCTCAACGTCCATGAGCAATATTTAAACCATCAGCTAGAGTATACCAAGAACTTTTTCCAACTGGTAAAACAGCAGTATCAAGAGGTTCTCAAAGGTGAGGTTGTTGATCAACCAGGGCTAGAAGCTGGTAATGGTAATCAATTGCTTGGGAAGGAGTTAACCACACAAGCTACTTCTACAACGGTGACAACATCGGTTACTAGTGTTCAGGATAGTCTCAATAATTTGCCATCCACTACTAAACTGACTACAGAGACCAAAGAAACAAATAAGTTAGTAGAGCAGCAGGATAGCCAAACCTCTGACAATGGGCAAGTTGTAAAGCAAGAGGAAACAGTTAAACCGAATCTCTCTGATAGCTCTAGTAACACAAGTGCATCTATAACTGTTCCTGCTGCTACTGTGGTCAAGGAGTCGAAACCAGAGCCAGAGCCAGCTTTAAGCAATGTCTCAAAACCCGTTGAGGACAGTTTAGAACCTGAAGTCAAGCTTGAGCCAACAGCAAAAGTCGCATCTTCACCATCAGCAGCCACGGATATTAATGAGATTAGCCAAACTCTGTTAGATGTGGTTAGCGAGAAAACCGGCTATCCAGCGGAAATGTTAGAGCTGGATATGGACATGGAAGCGGATTTAGGGATTGACTCCATCAAACGGGTCGAAATTCTAGGTGCTTTGCAGGAGCTGAATCCTGATTGGCCTGAAGCTAATCCAGAGCAACTTGGAGAACTGCGTACCCTTGGTCAAATCGTGGAGTATCTACAGTCCCATGCTTCCAAGGTACTCCCTGTCGAACCTGAAATAACAACTAACAGCTCCAAGGTTATCCCTGTCGAACCTGAACCAACAACCAACAGCTCAGCTGAGATAGAAACAATCAAATCTGAGTCAGTAGAGAGTAATGATGTTAAACCAGTTGTAGAAAATCCAGCCGTAGAAACTTCAACTATAGATGTTGAGGCCATCGCTCAAACTTTGCTAGATGTGGTTAGCGAGAAAACCGGCTATCCAGCGGAAATGTTAGAGCTGGATATGGACATGGAAGCGGATTTAGGGATTGACTCGATCAAACGGGTGGAAATCCTAGGCGCTCTACAGGAGATGAGCCCTGATTTGCCTGAAGCTAATCCAGAGCAACTTGGAGAACTGCGCACTCTTGGTCAAATCGTGGAGTACTTACAGTCGCAGGCTTCCAAGGTACTCCCTGTCGAACCTGAAATAACACCTAACACCTCAGCTGAGATAGAAACAATCGAATCTGAGTCAATCGAATCTGAGTCAATCGAATCTGAGTCAGTAGAGAGTAATGATGTTAAACCAGTTGTAGAAAATCCAGCCGTAGAAACTTCAACACCATTAATAGCTATAGATGTTGAGGCCATCAGTCAAACTTTGCTAGATGTGGTTAGCGAGAAAACCGGCTATCCAGCAGAAATGTTAGAGCTGGATATGGACATGGAAGCGGATTTAGGGATTGACTCGATCAAACGGGTGGAAATCCTAGGCGCTCTACAGGAGATGAGCCCTGATTTGCCTGAAGCTAATCCAGAGCAACTTGGAGAACTGCGCACTCTTGGTCAAATTGTTGAGTATCTTCAACAGCAGACAGTTCCGACTGAAAAAAAAGAGTTCCAGAACCAGCCTTTTAATGAGCAACTTGACCTAGATCATAAGATTCCACGCTGTTTGGTAAAACTTAAAGCTCTGCCTGATCCAGATAGTTTGGATTTCACTTTACCTGACAAACATATTGTTTTGTTAACCGATGATGGTTCATTAACTACATCGAAACTGGCTCAATCCCTAACAGAGCGTGACTGGAAAGTGGTGGTCTTAAGTTTTCCCCAATCCCTAATTGCAGAACAAGCATCTTTACCCAAAGCAGTTAGTCGTATTGTGTTGAACGATTTGAGTGAAGAGCATTTGAAACAACAATTGGCAGAAATTACTGCTAAGTATGGTTCCGTTGGTGCATTCATTCATCTCAATCCTGGGATTCAGATCCAGCCCAATCATGGGATTGGCTTTCTTGAGCTAGAAAAAGCTCTTCTTAAGCAGGTTTTTTTGATTGCCAAACATCTCAAACCATCACTGAATGAAGCGGCACGTCACGGACGGAGTTGTTTCATGACTGTTGCTCGTCTTGATGGAGCGTTTGGTTTAGCACAAAACGTGAACTTTGGTGCAATTGGTGCAGGTCTATTTGGATTGACTAAAACCCTCAACCTTGAATGGGAATCGGTATTTTGCCGGGGCATTGACCTAAGTCCTGACCTAAATGCTGAGGAGTCGACTGAGTACATCATGGCTGAACTTCATGATCCCAACCGTTATATTGCCGAAGTTGGATATAGTTCACAGGGGCGAGTAACCCTGAGTACTGAACAATCTATCTGAATATAGTGTTTGAGTACTGACTGCTGAGTTTGACTAGTGGCAAAAATTAGGGTGCATCTTACCAAACTTGAACAATCAACCAAAACGTTGAAGATGTTATGGCGGTTTGCACATAGCAATTCTACGACTTGTGAGGTACAAATCTCTGGGTTTTAGGGAGCAGGGAGCAGGGAGCAGGGAGCAGGGAGCAGGGAGCAGGGAGCAGGAAATAGGAAATAGGCAATAGGCAATAGGCAATAGGAAAGAAGGAAGAGGGAAAAAATAATGTGTACCTCATAGCTAGGATAAACGCTATATTAGGCTTTGTTAAATAGAATGAATAAGCTTTAAAGCAGCCAATATAGCCCGTGAGTTATTTAAGTGATATTTTATTCTTTAAAAAACGACAAAAAATAATTGAAAGTTTCCTGTTTTTCGGTTAACAAATAGTAATAATACGATAGGATGATTTGCTAATACTGTCCTATCGTGTCTTATGGATGCTTGCTTACCAAATGTAGCTTGACCCCTAACGAAGTGCCACAAATTATAGTCCCCCTGACAATAAAAGTTAAATAAGAGTAACTATTTATCAATTAAATATAAAATTATTGGAAAATTTTATGATCGAAACAGCTCAAATCAGTCAATCATCAGTGTTTCTTGTCAGTGGCGGAGCAAAAGGGATTACCGCTGAGTGCGTGATTCGGATAGCACAGCAGCAACCATGCAAATTTATCCTACTGGGTCGTTCATCAATCATGACAGATGAACCAGCTTGGGCAAAGGATTGTTTTCATGAATCTGAATTGAAAAAACGGATTATGGAAAATATCCTTGCCGAAGGTAAGAAGCCTACCCCGATGGAAGTACAACGGATATTTAAGACAATTGTTTCGAGTCGAGAAATTCACAAAACTCTCTTGGCAATTGAACAGGCAGGCGCTCAGGCAGACTATATTGATGTTGATGTAACCGATGCTCTAGCCTTACAGCAAAAGGTGGCAACTGTCGTTGAGCGCATGGGTCCCATTACCGGTATTATCCACGGAGCAGGGGTTTTAGCGGATAAATTAATTGAAAAGAAATCGGAACAAGATTTTGAGACCGTTTATGCTACCAAAGTAAAGGGTTTGGAAAATCTGCTGAGTTGCTTCAGCCCAGGTCAACTGGATTATTTAGTTCTATTTTCTTCTGTAGCTGGTTTTTACGGAAATATCGGTCAGTCGGACTATGCGATCGCAAATGAAATTCTAAACAAATCAGCTCATCTGGTCAAGCAACACCATCCCTCCTGCCATGTGGTTGCCATCAATTGGGGACCTTGGGACAGTGGTATGGTCACTTCGGAACTAAAGAAGGCGTTTGCTAAGCGCAACGTTGAAATTATTCCGATCCCAGTGGGGACAAACATGCTAGTTAAGGAACTGGATACTGCTAATCAGGAAACGGCGCAAGTAGTGATTGGCACTCCAATGGAACCGGTATTCCGGGAGTTAAACCCTGAGTTACAAACCTATCGTATTCGCCGCAAGTTGACACTGGAGGCTAATCCCTTTTTACAAGATCACGTGATTGGGGGTTATCCAGTATTGCCAGCTACTTGTTGCGTAGGATGGATTATTAATGCCTGTGAACAACTGTATCCGGGTTACAAATTCTTCAGTTACACAAATTTCAAGGTCTTGAAAGGGATTATTTTCAATGATAATCTCGCAAGCGAATATGTTCTAGATCTCAAAGAAATTGCTAAGAACGACGATTCAATAGAATTTGAAGGAAAGATCTGGACTAAAAAAGCACAAAGTAAAATTCCTTATCATGAGCATTATCGGGCTACTATTAAGCTAGTCAGAGAAATTCCTAGTGCTCCCACTTATGAGGACGTTAACATTGAAGAAGATCCGAGAATTGCTGAACAGGTTGAATACCCATTATATCAAACTGGAAAATACACGTTATTTCATGGTCCTTCCTTTTGGGGAGTGAACAAGATATTGAATCTGACTCCTGAAAAAGTGACTACAGAATGTGCTTGGCCATCTATTAGTGATCGACAACAAGGACAGTTTAAAGTTCAAACTTTCAATCCCTATATTGCTGATCTTCAGACACACTCTAATGGGATTTTAATTTATGCTTTTCATCAAGAGCAATTGTTACCTTCCCAATCGGAAAAGTTTGAACAATTTGCCATGATTCCACCCGATGAAACGTTTTATATATCTACCGAACTACGATCTAAAATCAGTAATAAAGTTCAGGCTGATATCATAGCCCATAATCGTGAAGGAAAAATGTACTCCCGTTGGGTTGGCTGGAAAGGAACAATTTTTCCTCTATAGTAAAAAGTTATATAGTTAACTAGTAGCAATAAAGACCAAATCCGGTTTAATAAGACTATATTCAAAATAATCAATATCTTTACATATTTTTGATTTTATGATTTATATAATCAACCTATTTAAACCGGATTTGGTATAATTTAATTTCTTCAATAAAACTAATTTTTAAAGTAATTATTTTTTATATTTCTTAAATGAATAAAATAGCAATAATTGGATTTTCTTGCCTTTTTCCAGATGCCAAAACTCCAGAAGAATTCTGGAATAATCTGATTAACGGAAAAGATTCAACTTCAGTATTAAGTGAGGATGACATAGGACTTGACCCGGAAATTTTTTTTAATCCATTAAAAAATCAACCGGATAAAACCTACTCCTTAAGGGGAGGATATATCCGAGATTTTACGTTTGATGCCACTGGATACAATTTGCCTTCAGAAGTCCTTGAAGGGTTAGATCCTCTCTTCCAAGGGTGCCTGTATGTTACCAAACAAGCACTGCAACATAGTAATTATTTGAGCAATGACAGGGTGCTGTCAAAGTCTGGTGTAATTTTTGGTAATGTCTCAACCCTTACTCAACTCTCGAATCAACTATTTATATCGATTTATGAGCAGACCATTGAAGCTGCACTTAGGGAGCTTTTGCAGAATGAAAACTTCCAGTTAGCAAAATTACCGAAATCTGCCAAATTATCTCTGTATAATGGGATGAGCTATGGTGCGGTATCAGCCTTAGTCGCTCAAGCTTTTTCTCTATCCGATATTAACTATACCCTAGACTCTACCTGTTCTTCATCACTGTATGCGGTGAAATTGGCAAGTCATTACCTACTATCCCACAAAGCTGATTTGATGTTAGCGGGAGGGGTTAGTTATAGCGATCCAATTTTCGCTCGCATGCTATTTTCTGGTATTCACGCTTACCCTGAAAATGATGTCAGCCGACCATTAGATCAATCTTCCCAAGGTCTAACCCCAGCGGATGGGATTGGTATGGTGGTGCTCAAGCGATACAGTGATGCGATTCGAGATGGCGATCAAATTTATGGGACAATCTGTGGTAATGGATTATCTAATGATGGTCGGGGAAAGCACCTGCTGAGTCCGAACCCCCGAGGGCAAATGTTAGCCTATGAACGAGCCTATACTGAGGCAAAGATTAGTCCAAAGAGCATCGATTATTTAGAATGCCATGCTACTGGTACTCCCCTTGGTGATACCACTGAACTTGGCTCTGTTGATACCTTCTTTGGTCCGCATCAAGCTTCTATGCTAGTGGGTTCTGTGAAGTCTAATCTGGGTCATCTGGTCACTGCTTCTGGTATGGCGAGCATCATTAAAGTCATTTTGAGTATGTCTAAGGGTGTCATACCCCCGACAATTAATATCACGAATCCCCTCAGCTCTCCTAATAATGTGATTGCAGCGGACCAAGTGGTTCGAACTGCAACTCCCTGGCCGAGCAATAAACCGCTTAAACGGGCAGCCATTAATACCTTTGGTTTTGGCGGAAATAATGCTCATTTGATTCTTGAGCAATCCACTCAGGTCGAAGAAATCCCTGATGTTGAAGCGGAACCCTCTACACCGGTGCCAGCTACTAAGATAGCGATTGTGGGCATGGACAGCTTTTTTGGCTCCTGTGATGGCTTGGATCGCTTTGAGCGCAGTATTTATGATGGAACCCAGCATTTTATCCCCGTTCCTAACCAGCGCTGGAAGGGAATCGACGAGGAAGAGCAATTGCTCAAGGATTATGGCTTTACAGACGGTAAAGCACCCATAGGCGCTTACATTCAAGATTTTGACATTGACTCATTACGGTTTAAGATACCGCCCAATGAAGCAGACACACTCAACCCTAAACAACCGCTAATGCTTAAGGTAGCGGATCGTGCCTTAAAAGACGCAGGACTAAGTGAGGGGGAAAATGTGGCAGTGATTATCGCTGCAGAAAGCGAACTTACTGGTCACCAGCTTCAGGAGCGATGGCATTTGTCTTGGCAACTCAAAAAAAGTTTTGTTGACACGAATGAATCCTTAGTTTCCGAAGCTATCGATACCCTAGAAGGCATTGTTAAAGATAGCATGCACGAGCAGGCAAAAAGCAGTGACTATCTAGGTTACCTGGGTGCGATCACAGCCAGTCGTATTTCTGCTCTGTGGGATTTCAACGGGCCTTCCTTCACCCTCGGTGTTGGGGAAAATTCCACCTTCAAAGCTCTAGAAACAGCACAACTATTACTCGCGGCTGGGGAGGTAGATGCGGTAGTTGTGGGTGCTGTTGACCTAGCTGGGGGCGCGGAAAATGTTTTGTTGCGAAACCAATTGGCTAAGGTCAACACAGGAGTCAATACCCTAAGTTACGACCAAAACACTAATGGCTGGATGGTTGGTGAAGGGGCTGGCGCTGTGGTTTTAAAGCGTCTTGATACAGCCAAGCAAGACCAAGACCGTATTTATGCAGTGATTGATGCCATCAGTTTGGTACAACGCCGTAGCACATCAGACCAGGTCAATACTTTCCCGCAACCCCCTCTGGCTGAAACTGTTATACAAGCCTGTCAACAGGCTCATACTGAAGCAGACATTACACCTGGGGATATTGGCTATTTAGAAGTATTTGGTAGTGGAGTCGCTCAGGAGGATGAGGCCGAGATTCGCGGATTAACCCAAGCGTATCAAACTCCCAAGCCTGATTTAAGCTGTGCGATAGGTAGTGTCAAGGCAAATATTGGTCATACCTATGTTGCTTCAGGAATTGCTAGCTTAATCAAAACTGCACTCTGTGTCTATCACCGATATATTCCAGGAACACCTCAATGGACTGCTCCTAAAATGCCCGAGGTTTGGCAAGGTAGTCCATTTTATGTGGCAAGTGCATCAAGACCTTGGCTTTTACCACCAGAGAGCACCAAACGAGTAGCAGCAATTAACGGTATGGGACTGGAGGGGACTTATGCCCATATAGTTTTGTCAGAGGAACAGAGTGAGTGCGATCGCAAGAGCAGCTATTTGGAGCAAACACCATTTTATCTGTTTCCCATTGCTGCTGATGGTCAATCGGAGTTATTCGAGCAGCTGCATAATTTAGAACAAACTATCGAAAATTGTGTTTCTCTATCTACTGCTGCTCGCCAAACCTTTACCACGTTTCAAAAACGTTCTCAGGCCACTTATACCCTAGCAATTCTCGGACACAACAACGATGAATTAAAACGAGAGATCCAGCGTGCAATTAAGGGGATTCCCAAGGCTTTTGATACAGGTAAAGACTGGCAAACGCCTGTGGGAAGCTATTTTACAGCTCAACCACTGGCTAAACGAGGTACCGTTGCATTTGTTTATCCCGGTGCTTTCAATTCCTATATCGGACTAGGTCAGAATATTTTTCGACTGTTTCCCAAAGTCTACGACGAAGCAGATCAACATATCACCAATCTCGCTTTGCTCCTCAGGGAAAAACTTTTTTATCCAAGGAGCTTAAATGCCTTATCCAGAAAGCAACTGGAAGTCCTTGAACAGCGACTGTTAGATGATTCCCATAGCATGCTCACATCGGGAATTTGCTTTGTTAGAATTTTGACCATAATCATGAGGGATTATTTCAAAGTTCAGCCTCAATCTACCTTTGGGTACAGCCTAGGGGAACTTAGTATGATGATTGGTCAGTCCGTCTGGACTAACTATGAAGAGGCGATCGATGGCTTAAGCTCCTCTGAGATATTTCGCAAAAGACTATCTGGTCCTAAAAACGCAGTTCGCGAGTATTGGGGATTACCCCAAGGCAACGATGATCAGCACAAAAAAATTTGGAGTACCTATGTTCTGATCACTCCGGTAGCCCAAGTTGTGGAATATCTCAAACATGAGAATCGCGTCTATCTTACTCATATCAATACGCCGAAAGAAGTGGTAATTGCTGGTGATCCTCAA
Source organism: Moorena sp. SIO3H5 (assembly GCF_010692395.1). GTDB lineage: Bacteria > Cyanobacteriota > Cyanobacteriia > Cyanobacteriales > Coleofasciculaceae > Moorena. Next base: position 6,834 of record NZ_JAAHHS010000047.1, on the reverse strand, counting down.
GCTTGTCGGAAGCTGATTGACACTCTCAAATGCGATGCCTTCCGTGCTCCTGCCGATGATGTACTTCATTGTGACGCCATGGCTTCTGAATACCATGAACTTGCCAGACTCACCAGTTTACCTATCGGCAACCAACCAGAGACTATTTTTTATTCCGCAGCCGACTACAAACCCATTACCCTTGAGAGCCATGCCATTGGTCACGCTATCGCCAAGGGTCTTTGTCAGCCCCTCGATTTTACTCGGCTAATTAACCAAGTCTACGATAATGGAGCCAAGATCTTTGTGGAGATAGGCGCTGGGAGTACTTGTTCTAGATGGATTCGTGAAAACCTTAAGGATAAGGAACATGTCACAGTTTCCCTCAATAAAAGAGGTTCAAACGACCATACCTCTATTGTCAAAGCCTTGGCCAAGCTAGTTAGTCATCAAGTCTCTGTAGATTTGTCACCACTGTATACTCAGGAAGCAGAAAATGCTGGTAAGCGGCGCTCAATGGTTAAAACCATAACCTTGGGTGGGAGCCGGATTAAGTCCAGCATTTTGAGCAAAACTAACCAGGAAATTGCTGAAACTTTATCGTCAAATGTCTTAATTCATAAGACTTGGGAACAGCCACAAACTTTGCCCAATTTTGAACCATCTGAATCCATAACTTCATCAAACTTTCAAAGTACTGTTATAAACCATGAAAATAGTGATAAGTGTGCTTTCAACTACAGCCTTGCAAGCACAGACAAACTAGACTATGTCCAGCCTATTAAAATGCCGCTGGATAATAAATACAGTCTAAATTTACCCGAAAAAAGTAATAAATTATTTCTGGAATTAGACCTAAGTGAATTGCACAAAAATCAGTATAAAAACCTGAGTTATAATACATCTCACATCACCAAAAACCATGCTGCTTTTTTAAGGAATCAAGAAGAATCCTTGAAGCAAATTGGTGACATTATTCAGCACCAAGTAACGTTTTCAAAGCAGTTGCTTGATTCTGAATCATAATTGTGTATCAACAAAAAATGAAGCGTAAAACACTATTTGTATTGACTTGGGTATCTACCATCGTCCTAATTCTATGCTGGGTGTTACCTACAAATGCCTTCAACGAGTTCTACCGCAACGGACTCAGAGGACACAGTACCTTTCATTACGAATTTACTCGCACCTTAATGCGGGGAGCGGGTTTCTCGCCAGAATTGGCAGAACAGATTGCAGTTACCAATCAAGCTGTGGACTCAGTTAACTTTACAGGTTACACCGGCACTAACGTGCGTCTCAGGAAAACCCTTCGTCAGGGTCAGTACAGTACATTAGGTTTTTAGGGAGCAGGGAGCAGGGAGCAGGGAGCAGGGAGCAGGGAGCAGGGAGCAGGGAAGTGGGAAGTCGGAAAACAATCCTGTATACCTGATAGTTATGCAAACCACCGTAACTATAATATAACTGTAATAATTAATTAACAATAATTAGCTGTATTCTAATGACTCAAACTAGCTATAAACCAATGAAAGTTTTAGATAAAAATATAAGCAAAAATAATAATGAAACTAATAAAATCGGATTTTTAAATTGTTTCTATGGTCAAAATCAAGGTTGGCAAGGGTCTTTGGATGGGATAGCATTTGATGATCGAGGCATTAAGGCTAAACTGCTAGATTTAGATAAATCCTGTTATATTGTTAGATCCCAAGGACAGATTGGCGTAACCCAAGAAGGGTACTGGTATCCTTCCGAAAATGGCAAGAGCTCTCAAGTAGAACTGCTGATGGTAGTTCCACCAATACAAATTCAACAGTTAGGCGATCCCAGTTTTTTATCCTTTCATGGGGTAAAATCTGCCTATGTTACTGGAGCGATGGCTGGTGGAATAGCATCTGAAGAAATGGTCATTGCTCTCGGCAAAGAGAAAATTTTGAGTTCATTTGGTGCTGGGGGATTAAGTCCTTCCCGCCTGGAAGCAGCTATTAAGCGTATTCAACAAGCCTTACCCCAAGGTCCCTACGCCTTTAATTTAATTCATAGTCCCAGTGAACCTGCCATTGAACGCCATGCTGTTGATCTATTTATCAAATATGGTGTTCACACTGTAGAAGCGTCTGCATTTCTAGATTTAACTCCCAACATTGTTTATTATCGAGCTGCTGGATTAGGACTCAATACAGCTAATCAAATCGAAATAAAAAACAAAGTTATTGCTAAAATATCCAGAAGAGAAGTTGCTGCGAAATTTATCCAGCCTGCTCCAACACAAATCCTTAAAAAACTTGTTGAGCAGGGATTAATCAGTGAACTCCAGGCAACTTTGGCAGAAAAAGTTCCTATGGCAGACGATATCACCGTAGAAGCTGATTCAGGTGGTCATACAGATAATCGGTCTTTGGTTTGTCTGTTACCTTCTATCTTGGAATTGAGGGATGAAATTCAGGAAAAATATGGTTATCAAAACCCGATTCGAGTTGGAGCTGCTGGTGGTATTGGTACGCCACAATCAGCCTTAGCTGCTTTTATGATGGGTGCGGCTTATGTTATGACTGGCTCTATTAATCAGTCTTGCCTTGAAGCTGGAACCTCTCCACATACTAAGGAAGTGTTGGCTAAAGCTGATATGACTGATGTCACCATGGCTCCAGCAGCAGATATGTTTGAAATGGGGGTAAAACTTCAAGTGCTCAAAAAAGGTACCCTCTTCCCCCTACGGGCTCAGAAACTCTTTGAGTTATATAGAAGCTATGACTCGATTGAAGCTATTCCTATCGAGGAAAGAGAAAAACTCGAAAAACAAATTTTCAAGAGAAAAATCGAAGCTATTTGGGAGGATACAATAGCTTATATATCCAAACGAAATCCTGATAAAATAAAACAAGCTGCCAATAATCCTAAGGTAAAAATGGCTCTGATTTTCCGCTGGTACCTAGGATTGTCATCGCGTTGGTCGAAGTCAGGGGAAAAAGGCAGAGAAATCGATTATCAGATTTGGTGCGGACCTGCAATGGGCAGCTTTAATAACTGGGTACAAGGGTCTTACCTCGCTGCTCCAAATAATCGCAGTGTGGTTGATGTGGCTCACCACATCATGAATGGGGCTGCATTTTTACACCGAATACAGAGTTTAAAAATTCAAGGACTCCAAATGCCAGATTACTACAGTCAGTATCGCCCAGTTCCTCTTTCCTAAATTGTGAATTTTTAATTGTCGATATTGTCAAGATTGGTAATTGGTAATTGGTAATTGTGATGACTCTTGCTCCATTACCCATTACCAATTACCACGTTTACTATTAAAACTATTACAGGGTGCTGGAGACCATCTAACTTATAGATTACGTAGATTACGTAATTTTTAGCTAAGGATAATAGTATGCTAAAAACCCATAAAGCACCAGAAAAAGGAAGTCAATTTTCAACTCCATCAGACAAGGTTGTCCATGGTCGCAAGAATCTTAAGCTGATGGATGTTAATTATCGGCGTAACACTGAGTCAGATTACACCGAAAAAATAGAGGAGTTGTATAAAAACTTTGATTATAGCAGCAATAGCGATTATTACTGGGGTGAACCTGAGCTTTCACTGCTGTACGGTAGCCCCCTCTATGAAGCGGCTTCACCCTCACAACAAAAAGCTCTAAACCATCTCTATTGGGCTTTGAATTACTATTTAATTGCTGCGACTGAAACGAATACAATTTTATTCAATGAAGTCACAGCAAATGCGTTCTTTCCCTTTGATGATTACGAAGTTCTCTGCCATGCCCTAGACGTTGAAACGAATCAAGAACGTTACCATGTTCGTGCCTTTAACACTATTGGTAGTAAGACAGAGTTAGCCCTAATGGGCGAAACAGTTTTTCATTGTGCTAGGTCAACCAAACCTAAGGATCTAGATAAAACATTAGCTGCCTTCAAAGGGATGGGTGGACGTACAAGCTTTCCTTTGGCAATGCAAGTGTACACCATCAGTATCAGTAATTCTCCTTTTCTAGCGAGCCAGTACTATACTGCTCGTGGGATCGGCAATTTAAATCTCAAAAATAAGGAATATACTTTTTCCCAGTTATATAAGAGATTAGAGAAAAATGGTGAGTTTATTCCGGCTCCCACAGCAGTTTCTCGCTATCATCTACTAGACGAAAGTTTCCATACCGCAACGTCTCAGTTAATGTCCCACGAAATTTATAAGGATTTCCCTGAGCCAAACCTCTGGGAGAAGCACATTGGTAATCAAACGATCTACAGGTTACAAACCGATGTGTTTAATGGGCTATCTACTACACTCCCTGGTACCTTTGGTGGAAATGTTATGCCTATGGTGTATAAGCTATTGCAAACACCTCTATTTGGCATGTCTAAGCAAGACGCACTACTGATGATGGAGAAGTGTTTCTGTCAGGAACATGAAGGCTTACATGTGGCAGCTAAATATCACCAGCGTCTTCTATCGGATATCCGCAAGTTTCTTGAAGGTTTAGACTATCTGTCACCTGTTAATCGTGAGATGCGTCTGATGGCTTCATCCGGTTCACTTGAAAAAGCTGTCGCAAATAACATTCGAGAGTTTAAGCAGTTCTCGAGATCCGTTAAGCGTTAGGTCAAACTTTTGTCAGCTCCTGCTCCAGTAATGTTATAAATGAGAGACCCAAATTGTTGCTATGGTGAGTATTCACGTTGAGGACGATCAAAATACCCTTGAGGTCGAACCTAACCAAAACCTAGCTGAGATCTGCGATGAGTATCCCATTTCCCTGCTTTTTGGTTGTCGGGAAGCATCCTGTGGAACCTGTCTAGTCGAGGTAGTGAAAGGCATTGAAAACCTGTCACCTATCACAGCTGATGAGCAGGATTTGCTTGATGTCTTAGCTCCAGACAATCCTCACGCACGTCTAGCTTGCCAATGTGTTGTGATGGGCGATATTAGTATCAGTAGTCTACAGGGGTGAGGGGATAAACAGGTGAGGGGATAAACAGGTGAGGAAAATTCCCTTTCCACAATATCTTTTGTCCAAGCACAAGAACTGAGGGATGGAGTGATCACTCGATCACCCCATCCCTTCATCACTCGGTCACCCCATTACCCCATCAGTCCATCAGTCCATCACTCCTTAAACCAGATATCATTGTAAAAACTCAGGAGTTGAAAGGGGAGCATCGATTCTACGTTGACTAGGCTTGTCAAGTTTATAAATAATCGGTGGTTCTGGTAGCAGCAGATACCGCTTGCCCCAGCCATCATTAATATCCTCAGCTCTAGGTTCAGGTGGTTTGGTCTGACCGGTGGGTAAGGCAACGGACAAAACTTCACGTGCCTGGACATACCGTTGACCATCGGATGTATTGTTGATCAGGCTACTTGCTAGGGTTATTCGCTGCTTCTTTAATTGCTCTTGTATTTCCCAGATGGACTCTTTGGGGGCGAGGGTAGCTAGGAAGGTTACTTCCTCTGCTGGTGTTAGAGATAACCCAAGTTTGGACTGATCCATTTGCCAGACTTCTTGAAACTTACCGTCTGGTGCAATTTGCCAGAGTTCCAAGTCGGTGTGCCATCTTCCCTTCTTTACATCGACATTTTCATAAGCCAGAATTGAATAGATAAAATTTGCCTCTCTGTTGAAAGAGAGCTGTTGATTAGGGTGCAAATAGCGAATCGCTGCTACCGTGATGGGAATTTCCTCGGGAAGATTCGTGGTTCCTGCTACGGTGTAGATCCCTGGACGGTCTGATTTGGTTACCCTAAGCTGAAAAATTGCTTCGGAAGGTTGACCAAGTAATCGATTAGTTAATTCCCGTCCTGGTAATGGAAGCTGGGTGCATCCAGTACTTAATAATAAGAGTATAAAGATGCTAAATAACCCTTTTAAACAATGGGTCATATTTTGTTTGACTATTTTTTTTACCAAAATAAAAATAAAGGTTTTGTGCATAGCCGATAGTTGCATAAAATTGTGATTAAATAAAATTTTAACAGGTTAAAATTTATTTTGCTCAAATTTATTTATGATGATTAAGGCTTCCTATATTAAATTTTTAGTCATTTATTTTTTTTATGTTATGGTTTGATCCAAGTATTTAAACTATTTTTATTATTTCTATGAATAATTAAGTTTATTTGAACTATAAATTAATAGATAATTCCTATTTTTTTTGTTGTATAAATTAGATATTTACATTAAGTTAAGTGCCATTATTATTCAATAATATTTATGTTTTTTAAACCTTGTGAACTCAGATTAAATCTAAGATTGTGAACAAATTTATCAAGGGTAATTATATGATATGATTAGCCCTAGAAAAAAAAACCGGAGCAGCTTTTATCGGCTGGTCAAACATTTATTGGCCATAAATGTTAACTAAGCACAGTTATATTTTCTTGATTGTGGTGCTCATGAGAGACAGAAATCAAATCCCTATTGTTATTGATACTAATAATCAACCAAGCATGAGCGTCTCAAAGCGTTCGGTTGGGCTAAGTTACTTATTATCCATTGCCTCGACTTCCGCCTTAGCAAAATTGGGTTTTATAGCCCCGATCAGCCTATCACTCTTGTTAGGTGTTGCTAGTCTTAAAACAGAACCAGCCCATGCTCATTTTTCGGGTCTATGTCCTAGTCTTCCGGATCAAATTGTTTCGGAAAAACCTCTTAGCCCTAAGATCGAAACGTCGAAACCATCACAGAATAATGTCTGGAGCAACACAGACCAAGACCAGCTGGACAGGTTCAACTCTACCAATTTGTCTGAGAAGCCTCAGGAGGACTGGGCTGTTAAGGATTCATGCACGAGGATGAGGGCTAGGTTTCAAGCAAACCCGAAAAACGAATTCTACTCGGTTACTAGCGGACA
>NZ_JAAHHS010000469.1 GCF_010692395.1 Moorena sp. SIO3H5 | reverse complement strand
AAATTAATCAAACTGACGAGGGTTTTGAGATACTTTAGTAGGTCAGGAATCAGCAATCAGCTATCAGCTATCAGCTATCAGCAATTAGCAATCAGCAATTAGCAATCAGCTATCAGCTATCAGCTATCAGCTATTAGCATCAGTAATCAGGTTATGCTTGACATCACAGGCTAGAAGCCTGTGCCACGATCTTTGAGGTGCCAAAGGCTGACCACTGACCGCTGAGAGCTGACTGTTTAATGCTTGATTTGAGATGTGAACATGCTTTATTTCTAAGGAAAGGCAAGAGGGAAGAGGAACCTACCCCTAACCCCCTCACCCAGGAGGGGAAGGCAAGAGGCAAGAGTTAATCAAGTAGCACTGCATCCCGATTCCCGATTCCCGATTCCCGATTCCCGATTCCCGATTCCCGATTCCGGTGTTCCATCTCATGTACACTTATTTAACTGACGCAATTACCGCTTGTGAGCAAGCTTTGGAAAGTCCATCCCCAAATGGAGCTGATTTTGCCTCGACTTGCCGAGTTTTAGGCAATATCTTGCAAGGGATGGGTCGGTTTGATGATGCAATTTTCTGGCACTCTAGAGTGTTCGATGACAAACCGAATTTAGTGCAAGTTTATGCTAAGTTCGGTAGTCTATATACCAGCCAACAACAGTGGCAGCAAGCGATCGCATCCTACTATCATGCTATACGCCTCCAGCCAGATTTTGCTGAGGCTTACTGGAGTTTGGCAGAAATCTATTCTCAGCTGGGGAATAAAGACGAGGAAATTGAGTGTTGGTATCAGACTCTGAACCTGAAACCCCAATCAGCAAAGGCTCAGGGGCATTATAAACTAGGGACAGCGTTCCTGGGTCAGGGTAAACCGGATCGAGCCATTGCTTGTTTCCAAAATGCGATTGAGCGTGACTCCAGCTTATGGGCAGCTTACTACGAGTTAGGAGACTGTTTGATAGCCCAGGGCAAGTGGGAGAATGCGATCGCATGTTATCGTCAGTTACTCGACCTTGACCCAAATCAAGCTAAGGGGCACTATAAAATTGCTGGGATTTGGCTCAAACAAGGAATGGTGGACACAGCGATTGCAGCGTTTCGCCGCTCGATTGAGGTTGATCCAAATTTTCCTGGAGCTTATCGGGAACTGATCCAACTGTTGATTCAACAGCAGAAGTGGGATGAAGCGATTGTCTCATGCCGTGCGGTAATTGCGACAGTGGGTGACTATCCCTGGACTTATGTTAAACTCGGGGATACTTTGGTAAAAAAAGGTGAGTTTACTGAAGCCTACAGTTGTTATCAAAAAGCTGCTCAATTGCGGGGTTGGGATCAGTGTGCTCAGAAGGATTATCGATTCACCGAGGATAAGTTTACCTTTAAAATTCCGGTCTGGGAAAAACACTTGCAGCCCCTAGCTGGTGTGGCTGATGCTCAGTGTCTGGAAATTGGGAGTTTTCAAGGTAATTCCGCTTGTTGGTTACTTGATAAAATCCTCACTAACCCCTCAGCTCGATTAACCTGTGTTTCGCCATACTTTCAGGAAGAGTTTGCTGCCAATATCGCTAAAACTGGAGCAGCCGAAAAGGTGACTAGGTTAGAGGGAAAACCTGAGCAGTTGCTTAATTCCATTGATAGCAATTGCTATGATTTAGCTAATATTCGCGACAGGCGTCAAAAAGCTACCATTGCTGAGCAAAATGCTTTACTTTGTTGGAAGCTGCTCAAGGTTGGGGGGCTGATGATCGTTAATAACTATGGATGGAGCAATCCTGCTAAACCACAAGAAGCGCCTAAAATTGGGATTAATAGGTTTCTAGATTCAGTTAAGGGTCAGTTTGAGATTCTGCATCAGGATCGTGTACTGATTGTGAAAAAGATAGCGTCTTAACGGTAACGATGTCAAGGGATATCAAGCACTCTTCGGGTCATGATCACGATTCTGTTGACCAAACCCAGGGCCAGCTCAAGGTGGTGAAAATTCAATTAAAGTTGGCTAAAGACCATGCTAATCGCGGTAGTCTGTATGCTCAACAGCAACAGTGGCCAGATGCGATCGCATGTTACGAAAAAGCGATCGCTATTGACCCCAAATTTGCTGGAGCTTACCGTAACTTGGCTCGGGTTTTCGCTAAGACTGGTCAACAGGACGAGGCTACCGAGTGTTGGTATCAAGCCCTAACCCTAGAGCCACATTGGGCTAAACCAGAGGAGCATGTTAAGTTGGGCAACAGGCTGTGGTCTCTAGGCAAACCAGACCAAGCCATCACCTGTTATCGACAAGCGCTTCAGTTAAAGCCCAATTTACTGCAAGTTTACTATCGTCTGGGGGAGATACTCAAATCCCAGGGAAAGATGGAAGATGCGATCGCACTTTATCAACAAGCGGTCGAGAATAATCCCCGAAATCACCAAGCCATGAACTATTATCGACAAGTGGTCGATAGTAATCCCAACCCTAGCGCTAAAGATTATCATCAGTTGGGTCAACTCCTCAGAGGGCAAAGTCGATTCAAAGAAGCCATAGAGTCTTATCAAAAAGCGATTGAGCTTGACCCCTGTTTTAAGCGAGCTTATGTAGACCTACAGTACACCTGGATTGAATCAGAGCAGTTAGGGCAACTTATCACCTTTTATCGACAGTGCATCGAACGGGAACCAGATTTTCCTCTAGCTTGGGGTAATTTAGGGGATGTGCTAACCGAGCAAGGGCAACTTGAAGAAGCGATTAGCTGTTACCAAACTAGCGCTTACAAAAAAGCAGTTGCATCCCATCCCAACCTTGCCGAGGTTGACTGGAAACCTAAAAAAGAGCATGGTCCAGACTTCGTTATTATTGGAGCGGCCAGATGTGGTACATCTTCATTATATATGTATCTGAGTCGTTATCCACAAATTATATCTCCTCATAAAAAAGAGTTAAATTTTTTCAGTAAATATTATAATCAAGGGATTGATTGGTATCTCGCTCATTTTCCATCCATTACCGACACTCCTAATTTCTTAGCTGGGGAAGCAAGTCCTAATTATTTTGACTGCACTGAATCTGCTCAACGGATGTTTCAGTTTTTCCCTAACGTTAAGCTGATTGTTTTATTGAGAAATCCCGTTAATCGCGCCATCTCTTGTTACTATCACAATTTTTATCATGGCCGAGAAAAGCGCAGTCTAGAAGATGCCCTAGCTCTAGAAAAGCAACGACTGGAAACCTTAACAGAATCAGAGCTATTACAGATTGGGTATCGACACCCAAATAATTTATTAGGAAGTCTTTACGTCTATAAGTTAAAACGATGGATGGAAATTTTTCCAAGAGAACAATTTTTAATAGTGAAGAGTGAAGACTTCTATAGCAATCCCAAGACTGTCATGAGTACCATCATTGATTTCTTGGGATTATCTGATCAGACGTTTTTTCAATACCCCAAATGCAATGGTAGATCTTACACTCCCATTAGTCAGGAATTGAGACAAACTTTAAGTGACTTTTTTCGACCTCATAATCAGAAGTTAGAAGAGTATTTGGGAATAAAGTTTAATTGGGATTAGGCTGGTTTTGATTGGAATTTGTTATGACAGAAAGGGAGCAGGGAGTAGGGAGTAGGGAGTAGGGAGTAGGGAGTAGGGAGTAGGGAGTAGGGAGTAGGAAATAAGCAATTTAAATTCAAATTAGCTTACCTGCGATCGCTATTAAAAAAATGTTAAGTTATAAACTGTAGGATTTAGGTGAGTTTAGCAGTTTCTAGGGTAATGATATACACAGAATTTTTTTCCACTTCCCTCTTCTGACTTCACTGCTCCCTGCTCCCTGTTCCCTGTTCCCTGTTCCCTTTTCCCTGTTCCCTGTTCCCTTTTCCCTAAAATCACCATGGTTAAAACCACCTCCAAACTCACTTTTGAGGAATACCTGGAATATGATGATGGCACAGATAACCGTTATGAGCTATTTGATGGAGAGTTAGTAGAATTGCCTCCTGAGAGTGAACCAAATAATTGGAGGGTAATGTGGCTAAGGGATGAATTAATCCAACTAGTTTACCGCCGTTTAATTAAAATGCACAATTGTGAATTACAAGTTCCAGGAAATCCTCAAAACCGCTATCCAGATTTGGTAGTGATTAGAGAAGAACATCTTATCCAAACCGAAAAACGCCTAACTATCACCCTTGATATGCTTCCCCCACAGTTTGTGGCTGAAGTAGTTAGCCCCTACAAAAACCAAAGGGATGAAAACTACCGACGTGATTATGTAGAGAAAGTACAACAATACCAAGAAAGGGCTATTCCTGAATATTGGATTATTGACCCCCAAGAGCAGTTAGTAACTGTGCTGGTATTAAACAATGGTTGTTATGAAAAACAAAAATTTCGGGGTAATGAGCAGATTGTTTCCCAGACTTTCGGTGATTTTAAGTTTACAGCTTTACAGGTAATAAGTGCTAATTGATATAGCAGCTGCGTAGGGTGCGTTAGGGACGGCTCGCCCTGATATTACGTTTCGCAGTCAGTGTTGAGATAGCCCGTCCCGTAACGCACCACCGGGTCTGGAAGAAATAACGAATTTAAATTTACATCAGCTTACCTGCGTTCCCTAAAGTTATGCGTTCGTTTTTTTAAATTCATTCTCAAATTACCTCCCCAAAAAAAAATTTATAAAAACCCTTGACAAATAAATTTATAATCATTACAATAATCATTGTAAACATAATTCAGGTTCTTAACCATGTCTCAAAACTTTATCCCGAATCAAAACAATAATCCTGAGGAGTCTAACCCAAAGAAACAACGTATTAAGTACATTAAGGGCTCTCCTGAAGGAGTCACCAAAACTATTTACTCCCTTCATGCACTGGGCTATGCAAAGGTTTCCGACTGGAGCCCTTTGCAGGCAACCGGAATTCCAGGGCAAGTAATTAGTTTTGCAACCAAGTATTCGACTTGGCGTTAATAGGTTAGGTTAAATTTCTGGGGGGTTTTCCCCCCGGCAAAGGCTCAGGTCTGTTCGCTTACTGTGACCTTTGCCCAATAAAATAGGATCACATCCGGATTGATTCGGAAAGTGAGAGACATGACATAGTGTTTACTGAAATAGCCGTGGATAGTATTTCTACGGCTATTTTTTTTTGCTTTTTAAAAATATGAAATGCACCCCCTACTGCTCCCTACTCCCTGCTCCCTACTCCCTGCTCCCTGCTCCCTTTTGATATCAATCCTATATTTACAACTTACATAAAAATGCTAGATAACCTTGACTAAAGAATCAGCGATATGGTGACTTAGTTCTACAGGTACAGCATTGCCTATCTGCCTCATTGCTTCTGTCCATGAGCCGAAAATTTTATAATTATCTGGGAAAGTCTGGATTCGCTTAGCTTCATAAGTGGTGTAATAGCGGACTCGACCATCATGATAACGAATCATATTTTCTCCTCCAGGTACACCATGATCTCCTGCCTTTAACGCTTTGGAAGGCATATCAATGTAACTGCCAGTATGTCCTGGATAAATTCTTGCTCCCTTTCTTAAGACATGCTCAAGGTCAAAACTACCTAATGAATCAGGTTCTA
>NZ_JAAHHS010000468.1 GCF_010692395.1 Moorena sp. SIO3H5 | reverse complement strand
GGTCGTTAACGATTACCTATTACCGATTACCGATGACAAAAAATCCGGTTAAACATTCGTTATCCTTACACTTTAGTAGTTAAAATGTTTGGCAATATTGGACCAGCAGGCGCTAAAAATCTTTCCCTAGATTTTGAGAAAATTTTTCATAAGTATCAGCTAAAAATTCAGGGAATTATTCATATTGGCGCTCATTATGGACAGGAGTATGAAATTTATCAAAACTATCAGATACCTAACTTAGTTTTCTTTGAACCCCTCTCCCATAATTTTGAAATTCTTCAAGGTTATGTCGGAAATCCTACTAGTAATACTAGATTGTTTCAAAAAGCATTAGGCAACGATAACAAGAAAATAAAAATGTATGTGGAAAGGGCGAATCAGGGAATGTCATCATCGATTTTAAAACCCAAGAAACATTTAGAACAATATCCTCAAATTGTTTTTGACAGTGAGGAAATTGTCGATATGGTCAGACTTGACGATATCTTAGAGGATAAAGAAAATTATAATTTTATAGTCATTGATGTGCAAGGATATGAACTAGAAGTCTTTAAAGGCAGCCAGGAAACGTTAAAAACCATTGATTATATTATTACTGAGATCAATCGAGAGGAATTATACGAAAATTGTGCCAGAGTGGATCAATTAGACGAATTTTTAGGAGAATTTGATTTTAAACGAGTTGAAACGAATTGGGAAGGGGAAACCTGGGGAGATGCGTTTTATCTAAAAGGGCATCTATAGCAAAGGGGAATAGGGAGTAGGGAGTAGGGATTAGGGAGTATGTTCACAATTAAAATAAAAAAGTTATATAATCTCAGGATAATTACCCTATCTTGATGCAGTCGCTCATGGGGGAAACCCCCGCGTGAAGGCGCTGCATCGCTTAATAAAAATCTCCCCATCTCCCCATCTCCCCATCTCCCCATCTCCCCACACTCTCCATTAATTATGGGTATTCAACCAGACTTGATATTAGTGGTGTACTGGACAACGAGAGGTTGCCTTAATCCCTTCAATCACCCGCTCTAGGTCTTCAGTGGTAAGATTGGAACCAGAAGGTAGGCAAAGACCATGCTCAAATAAATCTTCTGCGATCGCACCACCAATAGAGTGACACTCAGCAAATACAGGCTGTAAGTGTAATGGTTTCCAGACAGGACGGGTTTCAATTTGCTTTGCAGCCAAAGCCAGGCGAACCTGCTCTCGATCTGCTCCAAAGGCATCAGGGTTAATAGTCAGGCAAGTTAACCAGCGCGTGGATCGTCCATAGGGGGCTTCTGGCATAAATTCTATTCCTGGCAGCTCTGCCAAGGCTTCCTGGTAAATCTCGAAGTTACGCCTTCTCGCTGCTACTCTTTCATTCAAAACCCGCAATTGACCACGACCAACTCCAGCTAAAATATTGCTGAGGCGATAGTTGTAGCCAATGTGTGAGTGCTGGTAATGGGGGGCTGGGTCTCGGGCTTGGGTTGCCAGAAAACGAGCTTTGCTGACAAAATCAGGATGGTTTGAAACCAACATGCCGCCACCAGAGGTAGTAATAATTTTATTGCCATTGAAGGAGTAAATACCAATTTCCCCAAAGGTTCCCGGAGATCGACCTTTGTAAGTGGCACCTAAGGCTTCAGCAGCGTCTTCAATCACGGGAATCTCGTAGCGATCGCAAACCTCTAAAATCGGATCAATATCAGCACTTTGACCATACAGATGAACCAAAACCAAGGCTTTAGGTAATTTACCCAGTCGAGCCCGCCAATCTAGAGCTTGCCGCAGTAACTCGGGATCCATATTCCAGCTAGTGCGATCGCAGTCGATGAAAACTGGCTTGGCTCCCAAATAAGTAATTGCGCTAGCAGTAGCGATAAAGGTAAGGGTAGAGCAAAAGACTTCATCCCCTGATTTAACCCCAACTAGCCGTAGCGCTAGATGCAAGGCTGCTGTGCCAGAACTAACAGCAGCGGCATGGCGAGTACCCACAACTTGGCAAAATTCTTGCTCAAAGGCATCCACATGGGGACCCACTGGTGCAATCCAATTTGTTTCAAACGCTTCTTTAACAAACTCCAGTTCCTGATCACCCATGTGGGGTGTAGACAAAAGAATTGGTTTATTCATAGGAAAATGATGAATTTAGAATGCAGAATTTAGAATTTAGAATTTAGAATTTAGAATTTAGAATTTAGAATTTAGAATTTAGAATTTAGAATTTAGAATTTAGAATTTAGAATTTAGAATTTAGAATTTAGAAAGTTTAAGGGTAAAGGTTTAAGGATAAAAAAAATTAAATGTTAAAGGTTGTTCGCCTTTGGCGTTCGGTGAATGGTAGGTTTAAGGTTTTTCGAAGTTCCCTGTTCCCTGTTCCCTGTTCCCTAAAACCTAAAACCTAAAACCTAGAAAAAAGTACCTCACCAATTGAGAAATGCTCTATTAGTAAATACCTTGGTGACGCAACCAGAGTTGACTTTGGTAGTAACCTGTACGAAGGGTGTCGTAAAATATAGGAGGAAGAAATTTTTTGTAAGTTTTTGGTGGGGGTGGTGGTGGTGCAGGTAGTCGCTCAATTTTGGCTTGGAACATGCCAGCTAGACGCTGGATAGTTCGTTCAAATTGAGGTTGAGTCTGATGGGAAAATCTGGGAGAATAGCAAACGGAAATTTGCTCTGGTACACAGGTAAAGTTCCGTTCAAAAAATGCTTCTATCCTAGCTTCGACGGTTTCAGCGGGATACTCTTTGCACGCGAACACATCCCAGTCAATATCGAGGAATTCACCAGCTTCTAGACCAGACCACTCTGGGAAAGTCATGACCTCGTAAGTTAAGGGAATACCGACTTGTCCTTGCTGTGCCAAACGCCACCGGGTCAGTTGCACACTCCAATCACTCTCATACTTAACGGTGCCTACATCATGCTGCCGACCGCCTGGTAGATCGTGAACCCAGCGCACCCGCTGCACGCGACCCTCAAGGATAGCATGAGTTAAAAAATTCCCGACGTCTACACCCTTACGTATATCATCAATAGGGTAGGCTCGTTGCGCCCGACGGTCGATCAACAGACCCCGCATATCACAGTGAAAATCTAAATGAACCACCCGTAGGTTAGTGGCATTTTGGCGACGCCAGATAGACAACAGTTGGTCGTGTTTCTCAATTACATATAGTGTAGTCATATCAAAAAGTAAAAAGTAAAAGGCCTCCATCAAAAGTGTTATTGTTAACTAACAATTAACACTTAATGATTCAAAAATTAACAGTTTAAAAATTACTAAAGTGATGTGCATTTAAATTGGTTATTTACGGTTCCCTGTTCCCTGTTCCCTGTTCCCTGTTCCCTGTTCCCTGTTCCCTTTTAGAAATTTAAATATGCCAATCTAAATGCTGAACAGCTTAATGACTACAACGATAGGCGGGGAAGAATTTGGATTTGAGGAGTTTTTCTGGGTCAGTGTTTAATGCTTTGGCTCGTAAATCAACGAGATAACGATACTTTTCTTGATCAGTAATTAAACGTAGTGTCAGGAAGGTGTGTCTTTGCTTGGAGAAACCCGCTTTGAAATTGTAGAGACTATCTTTTGCTCCTCCTACACCACCGCCAAGGTGCAAAAATTCATTGCCGCGTTCTTTAGCCCAGAGTCGGACAAAATCTGTTTCTAAAACACTTGGAGATTGTTTGTAAAACTGGGTTTTAGTTCCACCCAGGATAGCTTGAACGATGCCACAGCATTCTGTGTAAATACCAGCGGATATGATTTGATTATCCAGTTCAACGATACAGAGGTGAAGTTGCTCTTCTAGTATCTCTAAAAGTCCCACAAAGTAATCATAGTTAAAATAATAAAACCCTGAAGCACCTACCCGATCCATAGTCTCTTGATAGACTTCAATAAATTCCTGAATGTAGTCTTTAAATGGAACCATTCTGGCTGTCATTCCAGCACGCTTACACTTATTAATCTTATTGCGATGATCTTTGCGGGTATGACTCCATATTTCAGACTCAGGGAGTGTTAAATCAATGGAGATTGTCTCGCCATTGAAGGTAAACGGGTTAGGGTTAAATAATTCATTAATGTTATGATTAAGTATGGGATGAAGTCGCAAGAAGGCTGAGCATACTCCCTTGCCAGATAACAAACGTTTGAATTCAGCCATTGCTGCATCAGGAAACCCTGGTGTGGTAGCGGCTGCCTCACTTAATAAAATTCCTGGATAACCATAGGGAGAGACCACATCAAATAAATCCCCTGAGTCTTGATCGCAAATGTCATCACATTTGCGCAGTAAATAAGGAACGAATAAAATTTTATCCCCATCGGCTATTACAATTGCTTCCGGTATCCCTTGATTTCGTCTAGATTCTAGAGCAAAATAGTCGGCTATATGATAGATATCATGACGTAATTGCTTTAGAGTTTCTCCCCATAACGGGCTTAACAAATCAATTATTTGACTATCCATACTATTATCTAAAAAAATAATAATTAAATTTGGTACTATTTCAATACGTTACTCAAAATTCAAACACTATTGCTACACATTAATCACCCCATTATCTGATTACCTGATCATCTCATCTCCCCATCTCCCCATCTCCCCATCTCCCCATCTCCCCATCAATTAATCACAGGAATAAATTTAATTGGTATTAACAAGAGGGAGAGCTCCCCTGAAACTCACTTAAGGTAGAGTGGGTTGGGTTAACAATACCTTCGCGCTTGGTCACTTTAATAAAGGTTAGGAATAGGATTTTAAAATCAAGCCAGAGATTCCAGTTATCAACGTACCAAACATCACATTTGAATTTATTTTCCCAACTAATGGTGTTGCGACCATTAACTTGTGCCCAACCGGTAATACCAGGTTTCACCTCATGGCGGCGTGCTTGTTCACAATTGTAGCGATCTAAATACTCCACCAGTAAAGGACGAGGTCCGACAAAACTCATATCCCCTTTGAGAACATTCCAAAGTTGAGGAAGTTCATCTAAACTGGTTTCCCGTAGAAATTCACCAATTGCGGTCAGGCGTTCTTCATCCGGAAGTAGATTACCATTGCAGTCGCAATCATCGGTCATGGTGCGAAATTTATAGAATTTGAAAATACGACCATCTTTCCCCGGTCTTAGTTGGGTGAAAACAATTGGTCTTGCCATACTGAAGTAGATCGCGATCGCAATAATTAGGATAACAGGCGATAAAAGAATCAGAGTGGTTGCAGCAACAAATCTGTCGGCAATCTCTTTAATTAGTTGTTGTAAGTTATTGCTAGTCAAATTATTATTCATAGTTAAATCAAAACATATTTTTTTCTCTTATTAAATAAAAAATATAACGTTTAAACTGGGATGTGTTGCCACAATGGCTATTACTAGTGATTAATGACTAATCATGCACACACTTAAAATCCCACGACTTGTATAACGTGGGATGATTTAATCCCACATTCCGCAGGTGCGATCACATAATGTTGTATTTTTGACTGAAGTCCTCCCGTTCATTTGTACTACTATACTAGTTAAAGTCTATCCCCATAAGGGATATAATGATTGAACCCAAAAATTGTG
>NZ_JAAHHS010000467.1 GCF_010692395.1 Moorena sp. SIO3H5 | reverse complement strand
TTATTAGGACCTGAGCTAAAACTGTCTATCCATGTTTTTTCTTAATCAAATTCAGATGTACAATTATTAATTGTCTGGTAATTAGTCACAGATTTAGCCCTCCCCGACATCCATATCAATCAAGCATGGCTTTATAGATGTAGCGATGTCTTGGGGGAAACCACAGGGCAAACAGTGGTGCGGACGCAGGTTTGGCACATAGAACCGCGCACCACTGGCACTTGATCAGGGCAGGGCACAGAAAAAAGCAGACACAAAGAAAGCCCATAGAATGGGTACCTCCTAACGAGGAGCTAAGGGATGCGCGAGCATTCAGCCCTAGATTGTCTAAGTTTATGTTTCTTAGGTGCGCTTTCCTCTCTTTGTGCCCTTGACCCATGAAGAATTAAATTCGCGCTTTGGTGCGCGCCTTTAGGCAAAGCCCGAGGCGCGGCGCTAACGGGCGCGCACCTTTTGTTGACAAGGCGCTTATTCAGTTTTTGTGTGGCATTTTCCTCTGTTTGCTGACTGTTCAAAGTCTAGTATTAGTTATAATACATACTTTCTAAAAATATCTACTCATGGGTGGAAGTAGTGATAAATTTCCTTAGATAAATGCAAACCAATGCCTGGTACTTCAGCAAGCTGTTTAACCGATGCGTTGCGAATATAATCAATGGAGTTAAAGTGAGCCAATAACTGTTTTTGGCGCTGAAATCCTAATCCAGGAATCTCATCTAAACGGGAACGATGTAACTGAGTAGTTCTTTGTTTGCGATGAAAATTTACCGCAAAGCGATGAGCCTCATCTCTGACCCTGCGCAAAAGTTGCACTCCTGGTTGTTCGGGATCAGTGTTTAAGGGTAATGGCTCTTCTGGTAAAAATACTTCTTCGTACTGTTTAGCTAAGCTTACCACAGGCACTTCTTCTTGTAAATTTAGCTCTTGCAATACTGCTACAACTGCTGACAGCTGTCCTTTTCCCCCATCAATCATTACCAAATCAGGCCAATCTTTTCTGAGTTTTGAGTTTGGTTTGTTGATTGTTGATTGTTGATTGTTAATTGTTGATTGTTGAGTTTGGGTTGTTGAGTTTGGGTTGTTGATTGTTGATTGTTGATTGTTAATTGTTGAGTTTTGATTATCTGCTAGTTCTGGTTCGAGTTGACTTTTTTTGAAGCGACGGCGAATCACCTCAGCAAGGCTAGCAAAATCATCGGAGTGACCGACAGTAATATTAGGATTTTTGATCTTGTAGTGACGGTAGTGCTGCTTGGCTGGTGTGCCATCTAGAAACACTACCTGAGAAGCCACTGCATTGCTGCCCTGGATGTGGGAAATGTCATACCCTTCTATGCGCTGTGGTAAATCCGGTAAGTCGAGAATGTTAGCTAAATCCTCCATGGCTTTGGTGTTGCGGTCAACCAATCGCTGGGTGCGTTCCAGTTCATAGTTAGCATTGCGCTTGACCATTTCAATCAGTTCAGCTTTGGTTTGCCGTTGGGGGTTGAGTATAGTCACATTTCGACCTTTCCGCACGCTCAAATAGTCAGCCAACATCTCCCCATCGGGTAACGGGTGTTGCACCAAAATTTCTGTAGGGATTTCTACAGCATCAGCAGTTTGGTAATGCTCTTCTAAAACCCGTTGTAAAATTGCTCCGAGTTCTATTGGCCCATTCCCTTGAAGGGCTACATCGGCAAAGAATCCCAAGCGCCCGACTAAGTGACCAGCACGGATCTGAAATAGTTGGATGCAAGCATGTTTGGCATCAGCGGCTAGTGCGATCGCATCTCGTGATACAGTATCGTCAGGTAAGGCTACTTTTTGGTCTGTATTCAGGGACTTAAGTCCAGTAATCTGATCCCTAATCCGGGCTGCTAGCTCAAAGTTAAGGGATTCTGCGGCTTGTTCCATATTGGCCGTCAGCATCTCAATCAGTTCCCCAGTACGCCCTTGAAAAACCATAGCGATTTCCTGGATGGTTTGACGGTACTCTTCCGGTGTGATTAGTTTTTGACACACACCAGGACAACGACCTAAATCATAGTTAAGGCAAGGACGGTCTTTAAACAGAGGTTTAGGGCGTTGCCGGATGGAGAAAACCTGTTTAACCAGCGCTAAAGTATTGCGCAATAACTTTACATCGACGTAGGGACCATAGTATTTATCCTGTTTATTACCCATGCGCCGCTTACGGGTAATGAAGATACGGGGGTAATCCTCTGACCAAGTGATGACAACATAGGGATATTTCTTATCATCCTTTAGGAGTACATTGTAGTAAGGTTGGTGCTGCTTAATCAGATTGGCTTCTAGCGCTAGGGCTTCCGCTTCGGTATCGGTTACAATGAATTCAATATCAGTAACCTGTCCCACCATCATTGCAATGCGAGGACTGAGGGGTTGGGAGTCACGGAAATAGGAACGGACTCGGGTACGCAATTTTCGGGATTTGCCGATATAGAGAATACTAGCGCTATGGTCGCGCATTAAATAAACCCCTGGTTCCAGGGGAATTTCTTTCAATCGACTTTCCAAGGGTTCTCGATCTTGGATTAATGCTTTAGAACTCATGGCGTGAATGGTCTGTGGTCAACTGTTGGTTGTTACTTACCGTGATCACCACTAGGCTTTATTTTGTTCCGCTAGCCGATTTGAGATGACATCCAAAAATTTATCCACATTAAATGGCTTAAGAATATAGTCATGAATGCCTAGTTCTCTGATCTTCTGAATATTGCTGCGATCTGCACTAGCCGTAAGAAACATAAAAGGGATTTTGGCTGTGGCTGGATCTTGACGTAGTGCCTCCAATACCCCATATCCATCTAGTTCAGGCATCATTACATCGCACAAAATTAAATCTGGTGGTTCTTGTTGAACCAACTGTACACCTTCAACACCATTTTCAGCACCCTGAGCTTCAAACCCTTCAATTTCAAGGAGTTCGATTAGATTTTCTCGAATAAAAATCTCGTCCTCAATTACCAAGATTTTATTCATTATTATCCTGTTGAACCTAACTGTGAAAATTTAAATCTTATCAGAACCTTAGAATAACATGCAATTCTAAGGAATAGTTAGTGCACGGTTCGTGGGTGGCATATTATTGGGGATAGCCCAAGTTTCATGGACAGCCAAATTAATATGAAACGATATGTTAGTGTACTCCAGTTGTTTTGGAGTACTGCGCTCACTGCTGAACTGGAATATCGGTTAAATTTTGCGATCGCTACCTTGAGCAGCCTAGGAAACTTGGCTGGTAGCCTATTCGGTCTATTCTTATTTTACCGGACTGGCTACACCTTTTCAGGCTGGAATTGGGAAGAAGCCCTGGTAATACTAGGGATATTCACGTTACTACAGGGGTTTTCTGGCACATTCCTAATTCCGAATCTCAACCGGATTGTGGATCACGTCCAGCAAGGAACCCTTGATTTTATCCTACTCAAGCCCATTAGTTCTCAGTTCTGGCTGTCTTGGCGAAGTGTCAGCCCTTGGGGGTTACCAGACTTAATCTTCTCAATTATAGTAATAGGCTACGCTGGTGGACGCCTAAACTTACATATCAGCAACTATTTGTTGAGTGTAGTGCCACTATGTTTTGGGTTGACTAGCCTCTATAGCATCTGGTTTATGCTGGGAGCAACAAGCATTTGGTTTGTCAAAATCTATAATGTTACCGCTGTTCTGCGCAGTATTCTAGAAGCTGGTCGATATCCGATGGTAGCTTATCCGTCTACCTATCGGTTTTTCTTTACCTTTGTAGTGCCAGTAGCGTTCCTGACTACAGTACCAGCAGAAGTGATGTTGAATCGGAGTGATACCTTTTGGGTAGTAGGTTCCGGTATTCTAGCCCTAGGATTGCTTTTGTTTTCTGGGATCTTTTGGCAGTTTGCCCTGCGTTTTTATACCAGTGCTTCTAGTTAGTAGGTGCGCTTTCCGCATCTAATTATTAAATTCGCCAGGGGTCGCACCTCTTGATTCTTGCGAATCAAGCTCAAATGGATCATTCCATAACTTCTTGGTACCAGATAGCAAAAGTCAGCAATGACCAAAGTTGGCGGCTGTTACCAGGTTGGTAGTCTTGTATTAAGTTACAAACTTCCGGTGTAAAAATACTTGTTTCTGGTAATGTTTTAATTAACGCGCCAACATCTTCCCAGAGATAATCTTTGAGCCAAGAACCAAAAGGCGATCGCCAACCAGACTTTTTCCGCTTTTGTACTAATTTTGGCAACAAATATGAAAACGTTTCTCTCAGCAGTTGCTTATCTTTTTGCCAACCCACTTTCCTTGCAAAGGGAATAGACATAGCATATTCAACAAATTGGTAATCTAAAAAAGGAGTCAGGGATGCCAAACCGGCTGGCGTACTTGTTTTATATGCCCTCATGGGATTTTCTTCAGTGATATCCAACGTCAAATCCATGTAGATTAGGGCATCTTGGTTGCTAGTAATGTGATTGTTGTAGAGCAAACTTTTTAATAGTTCCTGATAGAGCGAGTCCGTTAAAATACCCATAATTAGCGGCAGGGTGGTGAGTTTGGGGCAGGCGCGGCAATATCGGGAGATGAGGGAGATGTAGATGAAGGGTGATTATCCTGAGATGATATGAGGAGTCAGAATAATTGATCTGCCAATAATTTTGAAGAGAAATGGGCTTGGTAATCCACCCAGGGCAAACCAATATAAATCTAAATTAGTATATTTAAAAATTGTCTATTTATTGCTGTTATAGCAATGGATGTAATGGTGTTTATAAATTCAAATTACGTTTGCTTAGCGTAGCATTTTTGCCAAGGAATGTAGGGCAATAAATCTTGCTTTACTCAACTATTTTTTGATTAGTTGCTAAGGCAAAGCATCGGGTATATGATCTAATAAAATCAAAATAAATCATGGTCGCCCAAATGCTTTGCCCTTGAATCAGTAATAAGGTTTTCTAGCGGCTTTTAGCTTAATGAGGTACACAGGAGTTTTTCCCTGTTCCCTGTTCCCTGTTCCCTAAAACCAGGAAATCTGTACCTCACAAAACTTAAAACCACTATACTACCCTTATGAACTCAATCCCATCCAATCGGTGTGGAAGAATTCACCCCTGGGTTTATCCAGCCGCTCGTAGGTATGAGCACCAAAGTAGTCGCGCTGGGCTTGGGTCAGGTTTTGGGGTAAGCGATCGCGTCGGTAACTGTCGAAATAATCTAGGGATGCACTAAAAGCAGGGACTGGAATCCCTAATTTGTTTGATACCGCTAGCACTTCTCGCCAACCATCCTGACGATCCAAAATCGTTTGCTTAAACTCAGGAGCTAACAAGAGATTGGGGAGTTGGGGATTTTGGTTGAAGGCATTCTTAATCTTATCCAAGAAGCCAGCTCGAATGATACAACCTCCTTTCCAAATCCGGGCAACTTCACTCAAGTTCAGATTATAGTTAAACTCTTCCGATGCCCGACTCAAGAGTGCCATCCCCTGAGCATAGGAACACATCTTAGAGCAATAGAGAGCATCCCGGACTTTGGTGATAAATGCTTTGACATCGCCATCATACTTGCCCACAGGACCAGTGATTTCCTTAGCTGCATATCGG
>NZ_JAAHHS010000466.1 GCF_010692395.1 Moorena sp. SIO3H5 | reverse complement strand
CTGTCACTAATGCAGTATTTCCCATCATTATCTCCTTTGTTTATACCGTTTATTATAGCTATGAGGTATACAGGATTTTTTACCTATTATCTCTTACCTTCTTCCTGCTCCCTGCTCCCTGCTCCCTGCTCCCTAACACCGGAAACAGGGAATAAAAAATGTACCCATGAGTCCGAGAAACGCTCTATTTGAACTAGATGCTAAATTGCTCTTTAATACCTTGGATAAACGTCTTATCATCCAATTCTTTTCGATTAGCTACCATCATCCTGGCATCTTCGCCAGCAGTATATCGCAATTTATCAGTGCCGTCTGTTGCTGCTTCATAAATCACGTTAGCGACAACAATAGGCTCAGAAGCCTGCTCAGCCAAAGATTCCATCGAATTGAACAGCTTACCAATTAATTCTTGATACTCAGTTAAATTTTCATCGTTGTTCATATCAAGGGAGCGACCAGCAAAATCCGTGTTAATCACTCCTGGTTCAATAATTTTAACTTTGCAGCCAATTGCTTGCAGTTCAAAACTCAGACCTTCGGAAATCCCCTCAACAGCAAATTTAGTTCCGTTATATAATGAAAATAATGGAAAGGTCATTTTGCCACCAATCGATGAAATATTAATTAATATACCATCTTTATTTTGTCTGAAATGGGGTAGGATTGCTTTGGTTACATCTAACAGCCCAATAACATTAACATCAAATTGTCTTATTATTTTTTCCCTGGGGGTTGCTTCTAAAAGACCATAAGCACCATAACCGGCATTATTTACCAAAACATCTATTTTGTCGAATTTTTCAATACCTAGCTGAACGGCTTTTGTAATTGAATCTTGCTCTAAAACATCTAGTCTTGTCACCAATACATTATCAAGGGTGGTTAGTTCTGTTTCTTTTTCTGGAGTTCTCATGGTTGCTACCACGTTCCAACCCTTTTCCTGGAACAATTTTGCAGTTGCTTTTCCAATACCGCTGCTTGCTCCTGTTATTAAAATTGTCTTACTCATTTTGGATTCAAACTAATTTTTGTTATTTGACTACGACAATTCAACCTTGAATGTCGATTCAGTTTGATCCTATAGTAACGAAGCGGTAAATTTGACTAGCAAGTTACGCCTTCACTAGCAAGTTACGCCAAACTACCTGCAAAGTGCGCCAATCAAGAATTATTCACGTTATGTGGCAAAAAGCGAAAAGATGACTGTTGTCAAAGACAGATATAGCAATTATCATAGCTATGAGGTACAAAATTTCTGAATTTTATGGAACAGGGAATAGGGAATAGGAAAGAGGAAATAGGGATGCGCTGCATCAAGAGGTGCGACCCGTGGCGAATTTAATTCTTAATGGGTCAAGGGCACCTAACAGCGAATCAACTTTAAAGAAGACTGTACCTCATAACTGAGAGAAACGCTATATATAGCGAAGGGGTTTTTAGACAATCGCACCCTTGTTAAGCCCAAATGCCTGTAAATTCCTTAGTTGGGAGAATGGTGTCTACTATGGGAGAATGGTGTCTACTAAAACAGCGCCAGTCAGATCAGCCCCATCTAAGTTAGCTCCAGTAAAGTTAGCTTTGGTGAGGTCAGCATTCACAAGCAGAGCATTACTAAAGTCACCGTTAATTGCAACACCATTAACAAAGGTTACACCGGTTAAATCCGCTCCAATAGTGTCTGAATCAGCACCGTCACTAAAGTTTGCATCTGTCAAGTTAGTAACATTTAAGTTGGCACCAATAAGATTAGCATCTTGGAAATTACTACCGATAAAGCTGCCTAACTCTAAGCTAGCTCCGCTGAGGTTTGCATCTGTGAATCTAGTCAGGTTGTCTCCAGTAGCTTCTTTGAAATTTGCATCGATAAGACTAGCACTAGTAAAGTCGGTTCCAGTGACGTTTGTTTTCTGAGCAACGACGTTATCTAAGATGGCTCCATCCAGTTCAGCACCGCTCAGAATCGCTTCGGTCAAGTCAGCACCGCTGAGATCGACTCCACTCAGGTCTGCCCCGGTTAAATTCGCGCCTTTTAATTTGGCTCCAGTGAGATCAGCTCCTGTTAGATCAACTCCAGTTAAATCGACTCCTTCCAGGAAGGCGTTGTCGAGTTCGACTCCTCCGGTCAAGACTGCTCCGGTTAGAATCGCCCTGTTCAGGTTGGCATTACTTAAGTCAGCTCCGGTGAAGTTAGCATTGGTTAAGTTTGCATCTTCTAGAAAGATACCTTCTGCAGAAACACCTGTGAAATTAGCATCATTGAGGAGAGTATCAGCCAGACTAACACCAGTCAGTATAGTGGGTGTATTGGCATCAAAAGCACTAAAGTCAGCACCACCAAGATTGAGATCTTCGGCACTGAAGTTAGTTAAATCAGCACCTCGGAAGCTGGAATTGGTTGAGGTTGCTCCTCCAAGTGCTGAAACATCAGTCCACTGGACACCACTGAGGTTTGCCAAATCAAAGGTAGCGTTACTGAGAGTTATATCCGTGAAGCCGACTCCGGTAAAGTCCACTCCTGTGAAATTGGTATTGACTATGAGATTAGCTTCAAGGCTAGCCCCTTGCAGGTTAGCATCCGTAAAATTAGCATCTGTTAAATCAGCAGCTTTGAGATTTGCTTGAGTCAGATTAGCTCGGGTAAAGTTAGCTCCAGTCAGATTTGGGCGCTCCGACTGTTCTCCACTGAGCTCAGCTTTGAATAAATTGGCATCTTGTAATTGGGCATTGGACAGGTCAATACCATTAGTACTAATCTCAGATAAGTTAACCTCTCGCAGGTTAGCACCACTGAGATTGACATTCTCTAATGTTGCTCTAAAAAGGGTGGTTGTCGGGAAGGTTGCACTGGGTCTGAAGTTGGCATTGCTGGCATTAACATTTAACCAATTTGTTTCTTCAAAGTTAGTTCCTCTCAGCTTTGTGTCAACAAATGAGACATTGGTCAAAGTGGCTTTAAAAAAGGTAGAACCATTAAGATTCTGACCATTAAAACTATTTCCAACCAGATCTTGCTCGCTAAAATCTAAAACTGCCATAGCTATATACCTTTGCAAAACTTAAGGTCTATAGGAACAGTAATCAGATCTATATCGAGAGGAAAGCCAATGTGGCCTATTTATGTTAATTTTTGTAAATTTACGTGATGTTTGGTGAAATGTAAGTGCTGATAACTTCAGTGTGAGGTAAAATTAATTGCTATTTTTTAATGATACAGGAGACAGCAGCCAAAATTCAGGATAATCCTCTAGAATTTATGGGGAGCGGTGTTGCATCGTAGTCATTAATCCATTGGTGGGCAGTGCCGACCAGGGTGATTGGCTAGGTTGCTGAATCTGTCTGATGCACTGCCCACCCTACATCAACAACCTCTGATTTAGAGTGAGTAGTTCACGCGCTAACTACCACTTGTCCTACAGGATGAGCCACACAAGTCAAAATCATGCCTTGGTTCCGTTCATTCTCTTTGAGAGCATCAGGTTCCTCGTCATACTCGACTTTCCCTTTTAGAAGCTTTTGCTTACAAGCACCACAGGCTCCCATGCGGCAACCGCTGGGTAATGCCACCCCTTCTTGTTCCGCCACATCTAGGATCACATCCTCTGCATCACAGCTGACTTCTTTCCCAGACTTAGCAAAGACTACAGTTGGTTCTGAACAGGTTGATGGTGATTTCACTAAGTGTAGTCTAGGACGAGCTTCCGCTGTGACTGGTGTAGGAGTTGTTGTTGCTGTTGCTGTCTTTTTTGACAACTTTTTGCCACCAAAACTCTCTTCATAGTAGTTCTCCATCGGGAAGTCTAGACCGGCTAGCATGGCTTTCACCCCTGCCATAAAGGGATTCGGACCACAGACATAGACAATGCGATCGCGAAAATCAGGAGCCATCTGTTGCACCATGGCTTGATTAAGTCTTCCGGTATAACCCCACCAAGCTTGGTCTAGTTGTGGACGAGTGGTGGTAATAGCAGGCTTAAAGTTGGGGTGCAAAGCCACCATCAACTCTAATTTCTGACGGAAGATGATATCTTTTGCGCTACGAGCGCTGTGAATAAAGACCACATCCACATCAGCGCCAATGTCACAAAGCCACTCAGACATGGACATCATCGGAGTAATCCCGCTACCTGCTGAAATGAACAGCAGCTTATTAGCAGAATGGTCAGCACAGGTAAATTTCCCCATTGGGCCATTTAATCTCACCTCGGACCCGACTTTGATGTTGTCGTGCAACCAGTTAGACACCAAACCCGCTGGAACATCAGGAGCATCGGCTGGTGCTGGAACTCGCTTGACAGTAATGTCCAAAGTATAAGGACGTGAGGGGGCTGACGAAATGGAGTAGGAACGCTTCACTGGTTTGCCATCAATTTCCAAATCCAGAGTGACAAACTGACCTGGCTTGTAGCTGAACAACATTGGCGAGTCCGCCACAAAGCGAAAAGTCTTGACATCATGGGTCTGATCAATGATTTGCACACAGCGGACAGTAATCTTACCCTTAGTCCACTGCTTCATCCCAGTGGTATTGTCATCTACCACTAGGTTTTTTTCCTGCTTAGAATCATACAGCTGTAGTTCTTTGACCAGCAGCACAAAGTCACCGATGCGGATAATATCCTCTTCCCTCAGGAGCCAGTTCTGGTTAACATCCATCTCCTCATTATTGATCCGAGAGCCATCGGTGCTACCGAGGTCAGTAAAGTAATACTTTCCCCCTTGGCATAGGATTCTGGCATGTACACGACTCACTACAGGACTATCCAGAACTAGGTCACAACTCGGGTGACGACCAATAAGATACTCACCTTGAATCCCAGTTTCCGGTTTCAGGGTTTTTTCCTGTAACTCGTTAGTTTGAGAGTTGATAAGTATAGTTTTCAGCATGTTTAGTGTCACTCCAGATTACCGCAATAATCGGTTAATTGTGTCAATTACTCAGGACTTACCCATAAACTCTGCCGCTAAGGTGGGTTGATAACACACCATACTAAATAAGTGCGTTTGCGTTTGTTACCCAATTTGGCATAAGTCCTGGTAATGAACTATGAGAGGATGATGTATGCTAACTTCAGGTGCGCACCTTGATCGAATTTAATTCTTAATGGTAAGACCGCACCTAACATTTGAATTAACACTTGATACCAGCATCATACTTAGTACCCTTGACCTCTGGCAAAAGTTCAGGGAACGCGCCTCTTGAACACATAGCTATATACTTCTCAGCCTTTTGGTAATTTTTTATGCAACAGCATTTTATAACAGCTCCATGCTTATACCAGAAGTCAGAAGTCAGAACTCACAAGTCAAACTCTTGCGCTTACTTAGGTTTGAGACTTTTGTCATGTCTTAACTACCCTAGCGACTGCTATACCTTCGAATCGCTACCAAAATTATTTCAATGGTGAAACTTTGTGAAAAAGTAGTAAACTACATGAAGTTGTTCTTGAAAGTAGTAAAGAGTTCAGTTTTGAAGAACATCAAGTTCGACTTATTTGAACCTCATATATTCATCAAACTCCACTGCTAACTGACTTACCGGCTGAGAAGATCTGACTTGTGCCTGACTTGTGCCGGACTTTTAGAGCTGATTTGTAAACTTAG
>NZ_JAAHHS010000465.1 GCF_010692395.1 Moorena sp. SIO3H5 | reverse complement strand
AAACAGCAATCTCCCCAATTTATCAGAGTGTTGTGAATCAAACGTTAATTACTAATTAAGGGAACAGGGAACAGGGAACAGGGAACAGGGAGCAGGGAGATGGGGAGATGGGGAGATGGGGAGATGTGGAGATGGGGAGATGGGGAGATGGGGAGATGGGGAGATGGGGAGATGGTTAAGCCCGCTGGAAACCCCCTTATGAAGACGCTACCTTGCTGCATCAAGACAATTATCAAAAATGATGTAACTATCCACGAAAACTAATTCTTCTGTATACCCCCTCTCCCACACTCTTCTTATTTCCCCTCTCTGCCCACACTACCCCCTCTCCCCACACTCTTCTCCCGACTCCCAACTCCCGACTCCCTATTCCTTTTAGAGGGAAGCGTAACCAAAGGTGATGTTAAAGCGACGACACCAAACTGCTACAGAGCCAAATTCATCAAGATTTATGTTGTCAGGAATAGCATAGCGTTGAGCACCACTGAATTTCTGGAGTCGGGCGAGGGTTACATAGTCTTGTGGCCGAATTTTACGAGGTACACTACTGTTCCGATAAAGGAGTACCTTCACTTCGGGTCCACTACCCGTTTTAAAGGATTGATCGAATTCTAGATAACGTTTACCATTTTCATTGACAATCTTGGCATTTCCTTGAGTGCGATGCCCTCTATCAACGGTGATAAAGCTTCCTGTGGCGATAGTAGAGGCTATTCGTTGACTGACCAGAGCATTGTTTAAAGAGTTCTGTTTAACAACAGTTGTTTCTGCTTGCACACCAGGAGTTGCTGCTGCCATTAACAATACGGATAAACCACCAACAATTAGACGTTTCATAATACTTTCTCCTAGTAATCAAAAATTAATTGAATCAATGAATTAAATCATTTCTTGATGCAAAGCGCGAGTGGGGGAAACCCCCAAGACCGCGCTGCATCGCTGTTTTAGTTGCTTAATTATTAGAATGAACTACCATCCTGAAATCACCCTAACGAATAAATGAAAGTTAGATGAGATTTAGACAAGAAAACTGAAGCACTCATATTAAGTCCGGTTGAATACCTATAATCTAGGGGCGGGGGCGCGGGGAGTGTGGGAAGTATGGGAAGTGTGGGAAGTGTGGGAAGTGTGGGAGATGGGGAGATGGGGAGATGGAGGAGATTTTTATGAAGGGTAATCATCCTAACATGATATCAGCCCTAAGCTACTGTAGAGTGGCTGAGGGGAGGGGAATTGCGCGGTAACCCACCACCTGGTAGAACGGATTTGTGACCAACAGGTGCGATTGCGCTACGCGCACGCTGCGCGAACGCATCCCTGATCTCATAACCGATCCTATAATCAACGCCCATGAATCAAAAACGCATCATTGGTCTAACCGGTGGTATCGCTACGGGAAAAACCACCGTATCCAATTACCTGGCTGATACCTACAGGCTACCGATTTTAGATGCGGATATCTATGCCAGAGAAGCAGTACAATCAGATTCACCAATCCTGAAACAGATTTATCAGCGCTACGGTTTACAAGTGCAACACAGTGACGGTACCCTGAACCGCAAACGCTTGGGAGAGATAATTTTTAGTAACCCAGCTGAGCGACAGTGGTTAGAGGAACAAATCCATCCTTATGTACGCGATCGCTTTCAATCTGAGCTCGATACCATACTTGCTCCGACAGTCATATTAGTCATCCCTTTACTATTTGAAGCGAAGATGACTGACTTAGTGACAGAAATCTGGGTAGTCAGCTGCTCACCAGAACAACAGCTCAGACGGATCCAGAAACGCGATCGCATCTCTAAAGAACAAGCTCAAGCCCGGATCAACAGCCAACTCCCCCTCCAACAAAAAATAGCACTTGCTGATAAGGTTTTAGATAACTCCTCTACCAAAGAAGCTCTCATCCAACAAGTATCTACTGCTTTTGCTGGCAATTCATATGATCGATAACTATTTAGAATTTATTAGAATTAAGAATTTAGAATTTAGAATTTAGAATTTAGAATTGGGAATTTAGAATTTAGAATTAAGAATTAAGAAGTCTACATTCTGCATTCTTCATTCGTAAGCATTCAGCATTCAGCTATCAGCTTAAGCGCTACGCGCACGCTACGCGAACAGCATTGGAATAAAACAAGTAAGCATTGGAATAATGCTGAGTTACTTCCCAGCATCGTTCGCACAGCGTGGCCAAAGGCCAAAGCCTGTGCCACAAGGCTGACGGCTGACGGCTGACGGCTGACGGCTGAATGCTTACCTTCATTCTTCATTCTTCATTCTTCATTCTTCATTCTAAATTCTGCATTCTTCATTCTAAATTCTGCATTCTGCATTCTGCATTCTGCATTCTGCAAACCTGCTAACCTAGTTATCCCAAATAAGCTTTCAGAGCTTCTGCTGCCAATTCCGTCATACTTTTCCCTTGGTTAGCAGCAGCTTCCTTAAGACGAGCATGGACTTCTTCGGGAATGCTAATTCTACGGCGATTTTTAGCAGTAGAAGATTTCTTAGCTGAGGATTTCTTACTTGGTAGCTTGGCATCTGGATTAACTATACCGCTACCTAGCTCATAGTTAGCAGAAAATTCCCTAAGGGCATCAAAGCCAATGCGATCGCAAAAATCCCCAAAACTCTCTTCTGGTTTGCGCTCTTCCCGAAATTGCACAAAAATTGGTTCAAAGAAAGATTCCAGCTCACTTTCTGGCATTTTCTGTACATAGGGTCGTGATAACCGAGTTTGATCTGGTGAAGCTCCCAGCCACACTTGATAAGCCTTTGGTGCGCTACCGACAAATCCCAACTCTGCTATATAAGGTCTAGCACAGCCATTAGGACAACCGGTCATTCGGATCACAAAATATTCCTTCTCTAACCCCAATTTGTTCAGCAGTAACCGAATGCGATCAACCATGCCAGGGAGCGCCCGTTCTGATTCGGTAACCGCTAAACCACAGGTAGGTAAAGCTGGACAAGCCATGGAGTAGCGTACTAACGGTTCAATTCCTTCTGGAGTAACTTGAATACCGTGCTGTTCTAGAATCTGATTCAGGGCTTGCTGGTGGGTCGGGTCAATCTCATAAAGAATAATATTGTGGTTAGCAGTCAGCCGCATCGGTAGGGCAAATTTCTCAGTAATTTCCCGCAGAGCTGTTTTGAGTCGGAAATCCCCTTCATCTTTGACCCGACCATTCTCAATCGATATCCCCAGGAATAGCTTTCCGTCTCCTTGTTCGTTCCAACCCAAATAATCTTCGTACTTAAACGGGGGTAAGGGCTTAAACGGTGCCAGGGTTTTACCGAAGTAGCTTTCTACTTTTTCCCGGAACTTATCGACACCCCAATCATTGATTAGGTACTTCATTCTGGCATGACGGCGGTTTACGCGATCGCCATAATCCCGCTGGGTTGCCACAATTGCCTTAACCAAGTCATAGATATCGTCTTTTTCTACATAGCAGATGTGGTCAGCTAGACGAGCAAAGGTTTCTTCCTTATTGTGAGTGCGACCCATACCCCCACCAGCCAGAACATTAAATCCCTCCAGTTCTCCCTGGTCGTTGGTAATTACCACCAACCCCACATCTTGGGTATAGATATCAATCGAGTTATCCCCGGGAACCGTTACGGAACACTTAAACTTCCGGGGCATATAGTGTTCCCCGTAGATTGGTTCTTCCTTGTCGTGGAAAATAGTACCATTACCATTGCGCTGCCGTGCTGCTTTCACCTCCGGAGCTTCCTCAGCACTAATTACCTTTTCCCCATCCAGCCAAATCTCGTAATAGGCACCGGTTTGAGGTGTAAGTAAGTCAGCAATCCGATCAGCATACTCCCAAGCATACTGATACTCTGGTCGATTTTTGTATGGTGCTGGCGCAGCCATAACATTACGGTTGAGGTCTCCACAAGCACCCAACGTTGACCCCATATTGCGGATAATTGCTGCAATTGTCGCTTTCAAATTCTTCTTGAGAATGCCATGAATCTGAAAACCCTGACGGGTAGTTACTCGTAGGGTATGGTTACCATACTCTTCTGACAACTGCTCGAGAGTCATATAAAGCTCTGGTGGAATAAATCCTCCAGGATTGCGAGTGCGCAGCATCATCTGATAGTCTTTTTCCTGACCCTTGACCCGGTTATCTCGGTTGTCTTGCTGGTAAGACCCGTGAAACTTAAGAATTTGAATAGCGTCTTCTGTAAAATGAGTGGTATCCTGTAGCAATTCAGTTGCCACCGGCTCACGCAAGAAGTTACTGCGTTCTTTAATTCCTTCAATCTTAGAGGGTTTGCGGGCTTTAGGAGTCTGAGATACAACCATGGGTTCAACGGAGCAAAAAAAATGAATAAGTATAATTCCCGATAAATCGGTCGGGATTACGGTTAATGATTAGATCCTAATACTACCGTTGCCCATTGGATCGATAACTTTAGAAATCCTAAAATTTCTCCAAATTCATTCATTGTCGTTCAATGAGATACCGGCAAAGAGGAAAGGAAAGAGTGGAAGGAAGGTTGAAGCTAGTAGATTGGCCAAAGCGAGTAGATGCACAAGAGGATTGTTGTCACCTCAGTTGAAGTATTTGACAGTTAATGCTTCATCCTTTATACTTCATCCTTCATGCTTCATCCTTCATGCTTCATCCTTCATCCTTTCCTTTTGACAATGGACATAATAGGTTTAGAAACGATAGCCTGCACCCAATGTAACAGTGACAGATTCAGCTGAACTATTTTCGTAAGCGTTAAGACCTACCTTAGTATTACCGTAAACCAAAACATCCTTAGCAATTTGGCTTTCAGCACCTATGCCAAGCACCCAAGCGTCTTGATTACCGATGGGTGTATTGTCTCCGTCATCTTCCACAAAAGAGTAACCAACACTAGCAAAAACATTAGTATTTTTGGCTACGCCTAGGTCAAAGGAAACACTAGGAATAATCGCGGTATTATCATCATTGAAAAGAACATCACCACGTATAGAAACTGGAAGATTTGAAGTTGTCAGACGAGTGGTAATATTACCACCAATATTTTGGTCATTTCCTTGTCCATCACTGGTTACACCGGCAGCCAGTCCAACCCCAATGTAGCTAGCATCTGTACCTTTAGCACGGAGATCATCTGCTCCTGGATTAGCGGAAGCCATACTATTTCCTAGTAAAACTGGAGCAATTGTTGTAGCAGCCAAAGTAGAAATAGTGACAATAGATTTTAGTAAACCTTTCATTGTTTCTTTCCTTAAATTCGTTTTTTGTGTTCCTTTCTCTACAAGTCGTTGGGAATAAACAAAAGGTTCCTGAGGTTCTAAAAAAAAATCTAAATACTTGAAAAGCTTGAGATGACTTGAATCTGGCTAATCCGGATATCACTAAAAAAAATCTGGCTTACTTTTTCCTTCCCTAATTAGTTGATACTCTTTAAAAGAGAGTCGGTTTTATCAATTAATTTAATGTCTGTGTTTTGGTAGTGGACTGTTTACCAGGTGTCACAGATTGTAAGTATTTAGCCATCAGCTATCAGTTATCAGCCATCAGCCTATGCGCTACGCGCACGCTACGCGAACAGCCATCAGCTATCAGTCATCAGCCTATGCGCTACGCGCACG
>NZ_JAAHHS010000464.1 GCF_010692395.1 Moorena sp. SIO3H5 | reverse complement strand
GCAGCATTTCTTAATCTGCTCTAAAACCCTCTTTTGAAGAAGTGTACTGTAGTAGTCGTACGGTAGTAAAAGTTTTCTGGATCCCCATCTCCCCATCTCCCTATCTCCCTATCTCCTTCTAGATTCCCGATTCCCAAGGCATAGTGTTAATAATTGTAACAACCACCGCACTGTGCATAAAAGATAAAGCTTTCGCAGACAAGTATTTAGAGGATTAAACTCACAGATTTTTCTGTTGGTAAACACTACCTCGGAGATCAGCCTAATGAACCAATACACTACAATTAATTCATCCTCCGTTGTTCTGGTCAGCGGTGGTGGAAGAGGGGTTACGGCTCAATGTGTAATTAAATTAGCAGAGCAATATCGGTGCAAATTTATTCTGCTTGGTCGCTCTTCTATTGGTGACAGTGAACCAGAATGGGCTAAAAATTGCTTCGACGAGTCCGAATTGAAAAAGCGAATCATGCAGGATTTGATCGCCCAAGGTGAAAAGCCCACACCTGTCAAAGTTCAAAAACGTTTTAAGAGCATCTCCAAAAGGCGAGACATTACTAATACTATATCTACTATTAAACAGGTTGGAGGAGAGGCAGAGTATCTTAGTGTAGACGTTACCAATAGTGCTGATTTAACGGCTAAACTAGCACCAGTGATTCAGCGCTTTGGAGCGATTACGGGAATTATTCATGGAGCGGGCAATTTAGCCGATAAGTTGATTGAAAAAAAATCAGAGCAGGATTTTGAAACTGTTTACAATACTAAGATTGAAGGGTTAGAAAGCTTACTTAGCTGTGTCAAACCCAGTCAATTAGACTTCATTGTTTTATTTTCCTCCTTTGTAGCATTTTATGGTAATCCTGGTCAATCGGATTATGCCTTAGCTAATGAAATCCTTAATAAGTATGCCTATGTACTAAAGCGGAAGTATCCCAATTGTCGTGTACTTTCTATCGGTTGGGGGCCTTGGGATGGGGGGATGGTCACCCCGGAATTAAAGAAGTTTTTTGCCCAACAAGATATGGAACTTATTTCCGTGGATGTGGGAGCAAAAATGTTAATTGATGAATTAAATAGTCCTGATCAGGAGACTCCACAAATTCTAGTGATGAGCCGTCCGATTATGGGCTCCCCTAAGCAGCTATCTCCTGAAAAACAGACATTCCGTATTCAGCGAAAATTAACCTTAGCGGAGAATCCTTTTGTCTGTGACCATGTGATTGCCTCTCATCCCGTTTTACCAGCGATGTGTGGTATCTCATGGCTGGCTAATACTTGTGAACAACTCTATCCCGGTTACAAATTTTTCAGTTGTGACAACTACAAAGTTCTCAAAGGCATTGTTTTCGACAACACCCTTGCCAATTACTACACGCTGGATTTAAAGGAAATCAATAAATCTCAAGGTGAAATAGAATTTGAAGCAGTGGTTTCTAGCGAAAGCACTAGAAAAATACCTCATTATCATTACAAGACTCAAATAAAACTGGTGCAAGCAATTCCTCAAGCTACTACTTATGAGTCATTTAATAGTATCCAAGATCCAGCACTTCTGAGTCTGTCACCTTATCAAAATGGCACTTTATTCCATAAACCCCGTTTTCAGGGAGTGAAGCGAATTCTCAATATCAGTCCTGAAGGATTGACTGTTCAATGTAGTTTGCAGAGTTTGGACGTCAAACAACAAGGTAAATTTCCAGTCCAGGCATTCAATGCTTACACTGCTGATATTTTATTTCAAGCTCTACTAGTTTGGGTCAGATACTTTGATGATTTAGGTAGCTTACCCTTACAGTTTAGCAAACTGGAACAGTTTAGTTTGATTCCATTTAATCAGGATTTTTATATTTCATTAGAGATTAATTCAAGGAGTGAAAATCGAGTAGTTGCTAATGCTACGGCTCACGATGCTCAAGGAAATATCTATCTAAAAATTGACCAAATGCAGGTGACCAGCAGCTCTCGACTTAATCACCTATTTCTGGAAAACACTTGTTCAGATTTGGTTTGTTCTTGAATGGTGAATTATAAATTTTAAAACGTTAGGGAATAACAATAAAAATGGAAATAGCGATTGTCGGCATGGATGCTGTTTTTGGTTCCTGCCAAGGATTGGATAAGTTTGCAGCTAGCATTTATGATGGCAGCCAGCATTTTCATCCTATTCCTCATAACCGATATCAAGGTAGGGTTCAAAATCAGCAATTATCAGAAGAAGTGGGTGGCAAACATGGTGCATTGCCACGGGGTAATTATTTTCAGGACGTTGATATCAATGCTTTTAATTTTAACTGCCAAAGTAATGAGATTGACAGGTTAAATTATCAGCAATTAATGATAAGCAACGTTGTTGATAATGCTTTGAAAGATGCGGGTTTTGAACAAGGGAATACACCACTAAAAAATGTGGCAGTGATTACCTCACTTAGCTCGGGAGTTCCAGTGGAGCAAAGGGATAGCAGGTTGCATCTGGATAGAGTCCTGGAGGAATCCCTGAGCACAAACAAGATGGTTTCTGATTCTGAGCAACTATCTGTCTTGAAGAGGGCTAGTAGTGGGGAATCTGGTTATGCGATCGCTAATTCCAATTCTAATTCAAACCCTAATGCCAATTCCGTTAGTAATCAAGACCATAGTGTGGCTAGTGAAATGGCCACTTTATGGAATATTTCTGGTCCTACATTCACCGTAGAGGCGGCTGAAAATTCCGTTATCAAAGCTCTGGATATAGCACAAATACTGCTAAAAGCTGGAGAAGTAGACGCGGTGGTTGTTGCTGCTGTAAATCTTGTCCATGAATTTGACCAGGTGCTATTGGGTAATAGCAACAGTAATAGAGGTGAACCTACCCTAAGTTACGATTATCATGCTAATGGCTCGATCCTGGGTGAAGGAGCAGGTGCTGTTGTTTTAAAACGAGCGGAACAAGCCAAGCAGGATCAAAACCGCATCTATGCTGTGATTGATGGGATTAACTGGATCGCTAATAGTTCTATTACTGGTGCTGAATCAGTTAAGCAATCCTGTGAGCAGGCTTTTGCTAAAGCTGGAGTCAAGCCAAGGGATATTGGTTATCTAGAAGTGTTTGGTAGTGGTGTGGAACAGCAAGACCGCTCAGAAATTCAGGGATTAATTGCAGCGTATCAAGGGGATAATTCCCAATTGAGCTGTTGTTTAGGTAGTGTTAAATCCACTATCGGTCATACTTATATTGCTTCTGGTATCGCGAGTTTAATTAAAACCGCTCTTTGTCTTTATCATCGCTATATTCCCGCCACTCCCAACTGGTCAAAACCGAAACAGCCAGAGCTTTGGAAAGAAAGTCCTTTCTATGTTGCTAATGAATCGAGACCTTGGTTTCTGACACCAGGACAAGTAAAACGAGTAGCTGCGATTAATAGCTTAGCTGGGGATGGGAGTTATGGACACTTAATTCTATCAGAAGAGTTGAGTGAAACAGACCGCAGCAACGGATACTTAGAACAAGCTCCCTTCTATCTTTTCCCAATTGCAGCTAATGACCAATCTGCTTTACTAGAGCAGCTTGATGTGCTAGAGCAAACCATTGAAAATAGCTCTTCTTTGTCTCAAGTTGCTAACCAAACCTTTGCTAAGTTTAAAGGTTCAAACCAGGCAACCTATACCCTAGCAATTGTTGGGGGTGATAAAGCTAAAGTGATGCGGGAAATCGAGCGGTCGCGACCGGGTATTAAGCGTGCCTTTGCTGAAGGGAAACCCTGGAAAAGTCCTCTGGGTAGCTATTTTACGGCCAATCCCCTCGGTAAAAAGGGTGCGATCGCATTTGTTTATCCCGGTGCCTTCAATTCCTACATCGGTATGGGTCGGAAACTATTCCAGTTGTTTCCCAGCATTTATGACCGCGCTGCTAGCTTGGTTTCCAATCCTGGTGAATTTTTCCGGGAGAAACAGCTCTATCCTAGAAGTCAGCATCAATTATCAAAACGGGAGCTAGAAGACCTAGAAACTAAATTAGCTGATACTCCCTTGTCGATGCTGGAAACAGGAACTGGCTTTGCAGTGCTCTTCACCCAGATCCTGAGAGAGTATTTCCAGGTGCAGCCCCAAGTCGCCTTTGGGTACAGCATGGGGGAAAGCACGATGATGTATGCCCTAGATGTTTGGTCGAATGCTGACTATGGCAGTAATTTCGTCAATTCCTCTGAGCTATTTCGTAGTCGGCTAGCTGGTTCCCAGAATGCAGTGCGAGACCATTGGGGGATGACCAAGGCACCGCAGCAGGATGGGACAGAATTGTGGAGTAGTTATGTGCTGATGGCACCAGCATCTACAGTTAAGGAATGCCTGAAACAGGAAAACCGAGTCTATTTGACCCACATCAACACCCCGACGGAAGTTGTGATTGCAGGAGATGCCCAAGGCTGTAAGCGTGTAATTGAAGCCTTGGGCTGCGACTCATTCCGTTCTCCCACCAATTTGGTACTGCACTGTGAGGCAATGGCTTCTGAATACAATGAGCTTAGCAAACTCAATAGTGTATCAGTTAGCAAAACACCAGACATTGTATTTTATTCCTCTGCCCGCTACACACCAATTCCCCTTGACCAAAACTCCATTGCTAATCACTTAGCTCAAGGGGTCTGTCAGGAGCTTGACTTTCCTCGGCTAATTAACCGTGCCTATGATGATGGAGCCAAACTATTCATTGAGTTGGGCTCTGGAGGTACCTGTACACGATGGATTAGTGACACCCTCAAACACCAAGACCATCTTGCGGTGTGCATCAATCCTAAAAGGGGAGATGACCTCGCTGCTGTCGTTAAAGTCTTGGCACAATTAGTCAGTCATCAGGTATCTCTAAATTTGTCTCCACTGTATTCTTCAGTGTCAGAAACGTCAGTATCAAAAATTTCAGTATTACAAACCAGTAATCAATACAAATTACTGGAAACTAAACTAACATCTGATATCAACAAGTCTGGGATTATCGGCGCTAACCTTAGTCAATCTGTGGGTTTCAATTCCAAACCAGTAGCAGAGTTGACCCAACCTATGGCTGAAACCAAAACTATGACCTTAGTAAAAGATCAGATTCCTAGCCAGGAATTCACTTACCAAGAAACTATACCGCTGACTTCTCCTACTATCC
Source organism: Moorena sp. SIO3H5 (assembly GCF_010692395.1). Classification (GTDB taxonomy): domain Bacteria; phylum Cyanobacteriota; class Cyanobacteriia; order Cyanobacteriales; family Coleofasciculaceae; genus Moorena. Next base: position 488 of record NZ_JAAHHS010000464.1, on the reverse strand, counting down.
CAGAAACATCTAGTAATATTATCTTTAATGCCGACGATGTACTGGAATTTACAGAAGGAAAGGTTTCACGAGTCTTTGGTAAAGATTTTGAAAGTATTGATGCTTATGCCCGACGAGTGCGACTCCCTTCTCCTCCTTATCTATTTATCAGTCGAGTCACTAAACTAGAGGGTGAACGAGAGAAGTATAAAACGGGTGTGATCGAAACTGAATACGATCTACCGGAAAATGCTTGGTATGCCGTAGATGGTCAAGTGCCTCTAGGAATCTGTAAAGAAGCCGGTCATGGTATTTTACTGTTACTAAGTTATCTAGGGTCTGACTTCGAGAATAAAGGTAAACGGTCATTTCGTTTACTTGACCTGACAGCTAAATTTTTAGATAACCAACCTGAAGCCATAAAAACTCTCCGCTATGAAGTAAAAATAACATCTCATGTGATAACTGAAGATAGCTTATTGATATTTTTTAAGGGAGAATGTTGGATA
>NZ_JAAHHS010000463.1 GCF_010692395.1 Moorena sp. SIO3H5 | reverse complement strand
CGACCGTTCTTTCTAGAAAGAATCACATAATGAATTTGGGTGAACATTTTGAAAATAGTCTTGAGTCACGTCCTTACAGCAAGACAGAAGGCAGAAGCCAGAAGGCAGGATGGAGAATAGTTTCAGTTTTTTTTACTGATTTAATAAAAGGTTTTATTCGATTTTGGTTTTATATAAAAATTGACGTCAAAAGCGAACTTCTGAAAAGGAAACAGTGAGTTAATCCTTCCCACTTCACACTTCATCCTTCATGCTTCACACTTTATTAGCCATTAACTATTTTAAATCTTCTAGACGAATGCGAGGATCAACCACTTTCAGCAGCAAGTCTGCTAACAAATTCCCCAAAATCAGCATTGTAGCTCCCATCATCAAGCTTCCCATTACCAGATAGAGGTCTTGAGCAGTTACCGCCTGTAAAATCAAACGACCTAAACCTGGCCAGTTGAAGAAAATTTCAGCAATAAATGATCCACTGAGTAGAGAAGCAAACTCAAAGCCAAGGATGGTAATCAGAGGATTAATAGCATTGCGCAAAGCATGGACATAGATCACTCGATTTTCTGGCAGTCCCTTAGCACGAGCTGTCTGAATATAGTCTTGCCGTAGCACATCCAGCAATTCACCCCTAGTAATTCGCTGTAGACCTGCAAAACTAGTAATCGATAAAGCAATAGTTGGCAAAATCATATGCCAGCCAATATCCAAAACCTTACCAATGGGGGATAAATCATCATGATTGATACTGGTCATACTACCGACAGGAACTAAGGGGGAAAGATTCTGGGCGAGTATGAGCAGCAACAGAGCAGTGATTAGGCTGGGGAAACCCTGACCTGTGTAGCTAATGACTTGTAGGAATCGGTCAGTGGTGCGATTCTGATTAACAGCAGCCAGAATACCTAGAGGAATTGCGATCGTCCAAGTAATAAAGATTGAGGCTACGGCTAAGAGTAAGGTTGCTGGTATCCGTTCTAATAACAAAGACGACACCGGACGGAAGTAAGCGAAACTGGTACCAAAGTCAAATTTGGTCACAACTCGTACTAGCCAACGCCAATACTGAATAATTGCTGGCTGATCTAAACCAAATTGCTCCTTGAGTTCCTCGATTCGTTCCGGAGAAATTTTGGGATTTTGCCTGAGGGTATCCAGAAAATCTCCCGGTGCAAGCTGAATAATGGCAAAACTTAGAGCAGATGCCAACAGCAAGGTCAAAAGACCCTGCAACAGTCGCTTAACTACGTACAGAAAGGTCTCACTGGTGACCAGAAGTTTTAGTCTATGCCAAGCCCCATCAAACCGATTGATAATGCTAGAATCTCTAGTAGAAGAAGTCATCTAATAGTCTTTAGTTATTAGTCATTCGTCATTACTAATAAGTAATGGTTAACTCTAATGATTAAGTGACATACTCCCGACGTTGCCCTAGCGGGACAACGCGGGCTTCTTGCCAACACCAGGTATTCCTTCGGTTGCTCGGCAAGCTTTACTACTGACGGAATGCCCTACCGCCAAATTCAATACATTGATTGCCGCATTTACATCCCTGTCTGCCGTGTATCCACAGTGAGGACAAGAATGAACGCGGTCTTTTAGTTTCTTTGGGACTTTTTTGCCACAATTGGAACAGTTTTGACTAGTATTTCGAGGATTAACTGCGACTGTGACCAACCCAGCATTTTCGGCTTTGGTTGACAAGATAGACAGGAATTGACCCCAACCAGCATCTAGGACGGACTTGGCCAATTTCGTCTTGGCCAACCCTTTGATATTTAACTTTTCGTGAGCGACTAAGTCATGATTGTCTAGTAGCCCTTTCGCTGTTTTAAAATGAAAGTCTTTTCTGGTATCAGCTACCTTTTTGTGAGCCTTCCCTAGTTTGATGACAGCTTTCTTTCTATTGTTACTACCTTTTTTAGATCTACTAACAGCTTTCTGGATTTTTATAAGTTGTTTCTGAGCCTTTCGATAGTACTGAGGAATGGGCACCTCTGTACCGTCAGACTTAATCAAGAAAAATTTGAGCCCCATGTCTATCCCGACAGGATTAGTGACACTATCTATTGGGATAATATCCGGGACAGAATCATCTTGGATTGATAACGTAACGTAATATCCGTCAGCTTTTCGAGTTATAGTAGCTGTTTTAACCTTAAAACCTTTGGGAATAGATCGATGGTATATCATCTTAACTTTGCCGAATTTAGGAAGCGTTAAGATACTGCCATTTATAGGATTCTTGGAAAGAGCAGGGAAAGTAAAAGACTTGTATCTATTTTTACCTTTAAATCTTGGCTTACCACTCTTTTTACCGTTACTGTCACCTTTTATAAAACGTTTAAAGGCTAGGTCTACTCTTTTTACGCAGTCCTGCAAGACTTGAGACTGAACTGCACCGTACCAGGGTCTATCTTTTTTTAATTGAGGTAGAGTCTTTTTTTGAGAAAAATAATCAGGATTGTTTCTTAATTCTGGTAAATGACACACCAAAGGACAGGAATTGATAGAACAGCGATTTTGCTCGTACCAACTGAACCGATCAGCGAGCAAGTAGTTGTATTGGTGGCGCAGAAGATCAAGCCATTTTTCTACTTCTGCTTCTTGTGTTTTTGTCAATCTCAATCGGTACTGGTAAGCTGATCTCACTGTTGCTATCTCCCGTTTTTCGACCTATCATGAATGTAACATGTGTTGTAACAATTGTCAAGCCAAAAATGAAAGATCAACGTTTTGTAATTAGAATGACTAATTTTGAAAAACAGCAGTTAAAACAGGAAGCCGACCGGAGGGGAATGACTCCATCCGAGTTGTTAAGAAGCTTAATAGCTCGTTTCCCTGAACCAAAAAATACTTAACTTAATTGGCAATTCCGTTTCACTCCATTGCCCCACTATCATCCCGACGCTCACCTTGTCAGGTAGAGCGCGGGGCTTCTCGCGGACTAGCTAATAGTCAACCAGGGTGATCAGGGGTACATCAGGCAGTTGCTGACGTCCACCTAAATCCCGTAATTCGATGATAAAGCCAAGACCTACCACTTGACCGCCTGCTTGTTCTACCAGCTTGACTGTAGCGGCTGCCGTTCCTCCGGTAGCAATTAAATCATCAATAATCACAACCTGGGAGTTAGGTGTGAAAGCATCTTGATGGACTTCCAACGTATCTGTGCCGTATTCTAGGTCATACTCAGCCGAGTATACCGCTGCTGGTAGCTTACCTGGTTTGCGCACTGGGACAAACCCAGCCCCCAGTTGGTAAGCTATGGGTGGTCCAAATATAAAACCACGAGACTCCATACCCACAACGTAATCAGCGCCTACTCCTGCTTGCTGAAACTTTTGAGCTAAGGTATCGATAGTGTAGCGAAGTCCTTCTGGATTTCTCAGGAGGGTAGTGATATCCCTAAATACAATCCCTGGTTTAGGAAAGTCAGGGATATCGCGAATCAGAGATTTTAAATCCATCGGTAGGTGAACTTAGTTATCAATGGGGTTTGACTCAAACTATAGCTTGCCATTCCCGTTCTGTAAAAGCGTACACTAGAAAGCTGAACCTTGGGTAATTCCTTGGAACAAATCTATTCAATAGGTTTTCACTGTTAGGATAAGCGCAAGGAGAGTGAATCTTTCGATAGACCGTAATGCTGACCAATAGTCCTGCTTCCCAGTCAAAGCCAATTATTTTAGATAGCCTACCTGATTTCAGGATTCCAGCTCAGGGCTGTCCACCACGAACTCGGTTACATATTGACCTAATTTTACTCGCCATTGAAGCTCTCGAACTGGGAGGTTCTGAGGCGATGCTATTGGCGGCTAGAGAGCTGGAACTTCAGGACATTATTAAAAATCGTGTTGTCCTGTGGCGTATGCGCTCTACCAATCCCTGGCGGCGCTCTTACACACGACGTCCTCTAACTCCAGAAGAAGCTAAGGCTTTAGTGGTGATTGCTAGTCATATGGCACGCCGAATGACCGTTCTGATTCGGCAGTTGTTGACGGCTTATGAACAACTGCTGGAAAAGCAGGTACCTCTAGAACAACATTTTCGCCTATCTAAGTATTTGGAAAGGTTCCAGGCTCATTTTCGCAGCCGGATGAATCCCCGTCGCTCTAAAGTTGCTGCCTATAACTCTGAAGAAAAGTTGAATCAACTGGCAATTTCTCTATTGAGTGAGCTTCTGTTCTGTACAGGCACTTCTGGAAGACAAAGATTATGGACTAGTCTGTTTGATGGGGAATTGTCTTGAACGTTGGTGTTGCTGACTATCGACATGCCATCAATTATCAAGTAATAGTCAACTGACTTATCAATTAGCCATTATCAATTACCCATTATTAATTATCCATTATTCATTACCCATTACCCATTCCCCTCAATGCTAGTCTAAGAGGTTGAAGGGGATTTTTCAGCAGGAACAGCCGATGACAATTCGACGCCAGTACAGTCTTCCCAACTGTACCCTTATCCTCGAGGGTTGGAGTAATAGTACCACAGGGGGTGGGTTACAGCCAGATCCCCGACCATTGCTGACAACTCTAACTAATGCGGAATGCCATTTAGGGGCTATGAACCAACCCCTCAGTGGTGGGCGGGATTTTTTTGAGGACTTGGTACATAGTGTAAGCAGCTATGCTCAGCAATTTTTGTCTAAAGTGCCTCACCCACAACCCCATGGTGAGAAACCAGCTAAGGTGCATCTGCAGAAAGTCGAGGACAAGAATTTGCATCGACTGACACTGCTAGATACTCCCAACTCAGGGAAAGGTCTCCATGTAGATTTGAACACAGTGCAGTTGTTTGACTTGGTTGAAGCGATTGACCAGTTTTTGGCTGATGGACGAACCCTACCAGATATTAGTGTTTCGTTGCAGCCCGTTTCTAAGCACTATCGCCAAGCTGAAAAACCCGTAACCGAGCGTACTGCCCCCGCTGCACTGGGCATGGCAAGTTTGGCTCTAGCTGCGATCGCATTTTTCTTTGTACCGATTCCAGAAGTACGGGAACCCGAACCTTCCTTATCACAGGAAAATGCCAATGAAACCACTACCCCAACTGGGGAGAGTGAGCCTCAGGTAACACCAACACCAACACCAAAGGGAACACCACTCTCCATTGAGGAGCTCGAAAAAGTGCTCACAACTGCACCAGAAATTACTGATCCCACAGAGTTGCGCTATATACAAAGAAGCCTGCAAAAGCGAATTTTTCGAACTTGGGGCAACCGGGAACAGTTTGCTGGGAATTTAAACTATCAGGTTAGTGTTGGCAGAGATGGCGCGATTTTAGGCTACAAACCCGTTAAGGGCACACCCTTGGATGGGGCAGAGCAAACCCCCCTACCTGAATTGCTCTACACCACAACTACAGGCAATATTGCTACCCAAGAACCTATTGCTCAGTTTCAGGTGTTATTTAAACAAGGGGAAGACGAAGGGATTCTCGAAATCAGTCCTTGGAATGGTTATATGGGTAAGATTACCCTAGGTCCAGAAATTACTGACAGCGCTGTCATTAACGATTTGAAAGGCAAGGTGTCTGAGAAAATTGGTGACAGTTGGAATAAAACCTCCAGCTATCCTCAAGATTTAACTTATCGGGTAGGTGTGACTGAAGAGGGTATCAT
>NZ_JAAHHS010000462.1 GCF_010692395.1 Moorena sp. SIO3H5 | reverse complement strand
CCCTTTGTGCAGTTCCGACGCCGGAAAATCCCAGCCCGTCTGCTCAGTGCATTTGTACCATACTCGAGACCTCTGATTCAATCCTTCAGCTTTTTCTAACTCGATTTAAAATGGGCGAACCGGGAGTTAAGAATTAAGAATTAAAAATTAAAAATAGGAAATTGAAACTTAAAAAGTCAGCATATGCGCACTTATCACAGGCTAGAAGCCTGTGCCACGCACGCTAGGGGAACAGCCCCAGGCCAACGGCTGAATACTGATAGCTGATAGCTGACATAAAAAACAACAAATTAACAAGTAAATATTGCTCTATTATTTGTTAGCCTAATGACGGGCAAAAAAGTGTTGTCCTTTTCCCTATTATCTCTTCCGTGTTTCTTATTCCCTGTTCCCTGTTCCCTGTTCCCTAAAACCCAAAAATGTGTACCTCACAACATTAAAAACCGCTATAATGAGTCAAACCTACAAAGCCACTGGAATTAATCTGAAAAGCATACCGCTGGGGGAAGCGGACAGGTTGCTGACAATTTTAACTAGGGAGTTTGGTCTGATTCGGGTAGTGGCACCAGGGGCCAGGAAGCAGAAATCGAAATTAGGTGGTAGGAGTGGCTTGTTTGTGGTCAATCAACTACTGCTGGCAAAAGGGCGATCGCTAGATAAAATTATCCAAGCAGAAAGTACAGAATCCTACCCAGGATTGAGTCAAGATATCAGTAAACTGGCAGCTAGCCAGTATCTGGCAGAATTAGTTCTGTGTCATGCTTTGAGTGAGCAACCTCAGGAAGAACTCTACGAACTACTTAATGAACATCTACGACGTCTGGAGCAGTTACCTAAAATTACGGCTAATCCCTCAGGGTTGTCTTTAGTGTTAGCTCATTTGTCCCATGGTGTCTTTCACCTGCTTGCCCTGGCCGGAATTGCACCTCAAGTACAATTGTGTTGTATCACACAACACAGTTTAAGGCCAGATTTAACTAATCCGAATTGGCGGGTGGGTTTTAGTGTAGAAGCAGGTGGAACTATTAGTTTAGTCAGTGATCAGTCCAATCGGAACCATTTACCTAATCAAACTATTCCGAATCAAGCACAGAGCTTGAGTGAAACCATTGACAACCCTGATACTGATGTGATCCTACCGCCTCCTCCACGAGTAAATCATAAGCTGAATGCTCTGGAGTTAACCCTGCTTCAACAACTGGCAGCTGCTGAATTACCTCAGCTGAGTACACTATTAAAAGACCAATTGGCAGGGTCGAAAGCGGCTGAGTCTGTAGATTCACTCTGGGTGAAGTTGGAGCGAATTTTACGAGATTACGCTCAGTATCACTTTGGTCGCTCAATTCGTTCAGCGGCTTTAGTAGATTCGTTGTCGTCTGTTAATTAATACTAATAAAGGCTAAAAAAGCCTAACCCAGAAAAGCCAGAATGCAATCATCGGAGACTGGAAAAAACCAAAAACACTCCCCAGACCCCACGTCTGATTTCACCAAGTCTGATTTGGTGGCAAACCCCTCATCGAGCAGTAATGAGCTAACTGATCAGGAACTGGATTCATCACCGGATAAAGGATTTATAGCAGTTCTAAAAAATTCCAACTTCTTAGCCCTATGGAGTGGTCAAGTCTTCTCTCAGCTAGCAGACAAGGTTTATCTGGTGTTAATGATTGCCTTGATAACCAGTCGCTTTCAAGGGGCTGATCAAACTATCAGTGGCTGGGTATCAGCGGTCATGATTGCCTTTACTATCCCAGCCGTTCTGTTTGGTTCCTTGGCTGGGGTCTATGTGGATCGGTGGTCAAAAAAAGATGTGCTGGTACTAACCAATCTGTTGCGAGGGGCACTGGTGTTGTTAGTGCCTGGGTTGTTGTCTTTAACTGAAGGCTCGACATCACTCTCCAATCTGCCACTAGGCTTTTACGTCTTATTAGTGATTACGTTTCTAGTCTCTACCCTGACCCAATTTTTTGCCCCAGCAGAACAAGCGGTAATTCCCTTGATTGTGAAATCGCAGCACCTACTGTCGGCCAACTCCCTATATACTACAACCATGATGGCTTCCTTAATCATTGGTTTTGCTGTGGGTGAACCGTTGTTAGCCTTAGCGGATAGGTTGGGAGCTCAGCTACATGTCGGGGTGTACTTGGGGAAAGAAGCTTTGGTAGGAGGGTCTTATGCGATCGCAGGATTAGTATTGTTGTTACTGAGAACAGGTGAAAACCGCGAAAAGTCTAAGGCTGAGCAACCTCATGTGTGGGCAGACATTGCCGATGGTCTGCGTTACGTAAAACACCATCGAAGTGTCCGCAATGCTATGATTCAACAAGTTATTTTGTTTTCCGTTTTTGCTGCTTTAGCGGTTCTGGCGGTAAGACTCGCGGAAAACCTCCCTGGGATCACCGCTGCCCAGTTTGGCTTCTTGTTAGCAGCAGGTGGAATTGGGATGGGGATTAGTGCAGCAATACTAGGAAACTGGTTTGATGACACCTCCCATGTCAATTTAAGTCTATCTGGTTCTTTGGGTATGGGAGTAGCCTTAGTAGGGTTGTCCCTATTCACTAACAATCTCTGGCTGGCTTTACTCATGACGATGGTATTGGGTGGGTTTGGGGCTTTGGTAGGTATCCCGATGCAGACTACCATCCAGGCAGAAACACCAGAAGAGATGCGGGGCAAAGTTTTCGGACTGCAAAACAACGCTATTAATATCGCCTTGAGTTTACCTTTAGCCTTAGCGGGGATCGCAGAAACTTGGTTGGGTTTACAACTTGTATTTCTTGGTTTAGCAGCACTTGTGTTCTTAGGTGGGTTCTTAAACTGGTATATTTCCGGTAATAGATTAAATAATTTAAATAAACCTCATAATATATAGACTTAACTACCAACCGGAATGCATATCGCCTGGCTCGGAAAAAAATCCCCTTTTTGTGGTAACGTCACCTACACTCGAGAAGTGACCAATGCTCTGCTCGACCGGAGCTACCAGGTCAGTTTCCTCCACTTTGCCCAAGAAGAAGAGGACCGAACTTGGTGGGGTTGTCAGGAGGTACCACTGCCTTGCTTGTACAAGTCTCAGATGTACACCATTCCAACCCTAACCGCCAGTAAGGTTTTGAAGCGATCGCTACAGGAGCTCAAACCTGATCTGGTCCATGCTTCCTTAACGTTATCTCCTTTAGACTTCCTGTTACCGGAAATCTGTACCGAACTCAATATACCCCTAGTGGCGACCTTCCATCCGCCCTTTGATGGTAAACGACGCAATTTGCAATCGGGAACCCAATTGCTGACCTATCAAGTTTATGCGCCGTTTCTCGCCCACTACGACCGAGTGATTATCTTTTCTCAACTCCAACGGGATGTCCTAAGCCGGGTTGGGGTTCCTGATCACAAGCTAGCAGTGATTCCCAATGGCGTGGATGTGCAGAAATATTCTCCAGGATACTCCCAGTTTACCTCTGAGTTGGCATCCGAGTTCAAAGCGGAACGCCTGTTTGTTTATCAAGGTCGGATTGCTACGGAAAAAAATGTGGAAGCGCTGCTGCGAGCCTGGAAACAATGTAACCTGGGTGAATCCAGTAAGCTAGTTATTGCTGGTGATGGACCGTTATTAGCCTCATTAAAACCATTTTATGGGGAAGAACACAATATCATTTGGCTAGGATTTGTGGCTTCCGAGCAAGAACGGATTGAGATTTTGCGGGCAGCGGATGTGTTTATTTTACCTTCTCTATTGGAAGGGCTATCTTTATCATTACTGGAAGCCATGGCTTGTGGTGTGGCTTGTGTAGCTACAGATGCTGGAGCTGATGGGGAAGTGTTAGAGGATGGTGCTGGGGTAATTCTCAATACCCATGGGGTGACATCCCAACTCAAAACCCTATTACCCCTATTGCGTGACCACAGAGACTGGACTACTTTGCTTGGTCAGAAAGCTAGGGCAAGGGTTCTAGAGCGCTATACCTTAAGTGGAAATATTACTCAGCTCGAAAGGCTTTATGAAGAGGTTGTACAAATTAGGCTTGTGCAATTGAGTCGTCGTGCTTAGTCTTAGTTTTTTTGTTGATGCTTGACGGTTAAGCTAAATAAAGCTAAATCCTACTCAGGGGAATTATAGTGCAGTTGCGGCCTAATACCTGGCGTTTTAATGTTGGTAGGATTTTGCTTCCCTAGCCCCCTAATTTTCCGCCAATGTTAGGGGTCATGGGGGAAGGGAAAACAAAACTCTCAAAGTCCCTTAAAATTTAAAATTGGGAGATAATGCTGGCATTACCAAAATAAGATCAATAAATTCATACTTCAATTCAGCAACGCCGAATTTGAGGCATGGGAAAAGCAGGCAAAGCCCTCAAACAAGTATTAGAAAGCTACGGCATCAGCCAGAATCGAGTCGCTGTGCTGATGGGAATTGGGCGTTCCAATATTTACCGTTGGGTCAATGAAATCAGAGATCCAGGCGCTGAGATGGTCATTCAACTTCGGGATGCTCTGTATCAGATTAATCCAGCAGCAGCAGAAGATTTTGTTAAGCTTTATTTGGGTCGTCCCAAGCAAAACAACGATTCGTCTTAATTGCGAAGCAATTGCTAGATATATCTATCAATGTGGAGCAATTCACCTGACGTTATACCCATCGGGTTAGCGTGAGGTGAATTGCGGTCAGAAGCTTAGTTCTACTCAAGTGGCATTCCTGGATAGAATTATGTTATAATTTAAAGATGCTGAGACTAACCTACGAGTACAAACTGATTCCTTCCCAAAAACAAATCGCCGTCATTGAAGATATATTGGCGGTTTGCAGAAAAGTGTGGAATTACGCTTTAAGGGAACGAAAAGATTGGTACAAAAGTCGAAAGTGCGCAGTTAATTATTGTTCATTACAGCATGAATATATAATTCCAGTAGATCAGCCATATCCTAACTACAAGATACAAGCTGCTAATTTAACTAAAGCAAAAAAAGCCAATCCTGAACTCAAAAGAATAAATGCTCAGGTCTTACAACAAGTTTTAAAGACTTTAGATCGAGCATTTAAAAACATGAAAGAACAAGGATATGGTTTTCCTAGATTTAAAAATCCATATCGGATGCGATCGTTTGTATTTCCTCAATTTAAAACAAATCCAATAAATAATGAGTGGATTAAACTGCCTAAAATTGGATTAGTTAAACTGAGATTATCACGACCAATTCCAGATGGTTTTAAGATAAAGCAAGTTAGAATAGTTAGACGAGCTAGTGGTTATTTTGCAATGCTGTCTTTACAAAGTGAAGTCAGTGTTCCTGATACTCCACCACGGGGTCATCCCCTTGGGATTGATGTTGGGTTAGATAAGTTTTTAGCAACTTCTGATAATCAACTAATAGAGCGACCTAGATTTTTAAAAAAGCTGCACAGTAAGCTTAAATTGCTACAACGCAGATTGAAGCTAAAGAAAAAAGGTTCCAAAAATAAACATAAACTAAATTGTAAAATAGCAAGACTTCATCAGAAAATATCAGATACCCGAAAAGATTTTCACTGTCTTGATGCAGTCGCTCATGGGGGAAACCACGGCAGTCGCTCATGGGGGGAACCACGGCAGTCGCTCATGGGGGGAACCACGGCAGTCGCTCATGGGGGGAACCACGGCAGTCGCTCA
>NZ_JAAHHS010000461.1 GCF_010692395.1 Moorena sp. SIO3H5 | reverse complement strand
GCAAAATGCTGGTATGTATGAATAGGGAATAGGCAATAGGGGGAAGAGCTACTCCCTACTCCCTATTTGCTACTTCTTTTGCTATCTAACTAATTTAGTTTGCCTCTAAAAATTCCTGTTTCAGTTGGTGAAATTTTATTTTAGCATAAATATTTTTCAAGTGCTTCTTCACCGTATTAAGAGTAATGCGCAATTCATCAGCAATCTCCTGATAGCTGTAATCAGCACGACGCAGTAACCAAACTTCGGCCTCACGAGGAGTTAGGTCATATTTATTTACCTCTGCGATCGCTAAACTCTCAGCATATTGATCGTGATTTTCTAGTGTTACTAAAATGCAGGGATTTTCAAAAGAGTCTAAGGTGAGCTTAACGGCTCGAATCCGAAAAGATGTTGAGCGTTCAGTAATAATTTCAGACTCGATAACTATTGGCTGATTTGGATATAACTCACAGCTGTCGAGCACAGCTTGGCAAACACGCTTGATTTCTTTGGGAACAAGGTTATATTTTAACTTACCCACTGCTAGTTGAGCACAAATAAAGCGACCATAACAATTGCTATGAACTAACTCTCCCTGAGCGTTCAAAATCAATACACCATCCATTAATCCTTCTACTACCCCTTGTAAGAGAACACCGTTAAACTGTCTTGCCTGAGTATTCATCCTCTAGACCTATGTGAACATTACGAATCCGCAACAGAGCAGGTACCTACTACAGGTACCTACTACAATCCATAGGTGTAGTGGCTTTGAGCTTATGCAGTTAGCTATACAGTTCTGTATGTAATAGGAGGACTATTTCCAGGGAATTCTTGGTATTTATCGGGAAAACCCATAAGTATAACCATCCTTTCTGTGAACTCTGAGTAAATTCTTGACGTGCAAGCTTATCGCCTTTTTTCCGGGAACCGTGTAATTAAACGAGTTGCTTTTGCTTCTGGGATTAACCCTCCCAAACTCCCCCGTCAAAAGGTTTTTAGCTATATCACCACTAGACCAACCTTTGATGGGTTTCAATGGGTTATGTCTAATGGGGTAGCCATATTTATTGAGCGCAGCTTTTTGCCTGCCTCCCTGTCCTTTGCAGGTAACTACTAGCGGTTGATAGGTTCTCAACACCAAAGCTTCAACGTCTCCAACACAAGCTGCATCAATCCAATGCTGCTTGGGTAGTCCCAACTTAGTCCGGTTGTATTTGGTCTGAGCACCCGTGCCAGTAAGCACAGGTTTTATTTCCTTGAGTACCTTTACTACTTTGTTCCGAGTTGTATTGACCGCTGCTGCATCTCTCAATGGCGAAAGCGCCTTGTTTTTGATTTTTTGTAGCAAGTCTGGTTTCTTTTTTAGGAATTCTTCAATAGGTCTATTGCCTTTTCGTTGATTACATTTTTCACAAGCTAGACAAAGATTGCTGACCCGTTCGCGTAGCGTCGGCTTTGCCGAATCACTCCCTCCTTTGGATTTTGGGTGAATGTGCTCAATCTGTAGGGGAATATTTTGCTTGCCACAATAGGCGCACTCCCTCCCCCACTTCTCAAGTAAATATTCCCTCACCTCATACCCGGCTAGTTCACCTTGTTGATATTCCACCCCATTGATTTCAGGATCCTGCATTTTTTGAGTGTCAAACTTGACTATTTCAATCCAAATCTCATTGACTGGACAAAACTTAGTTAGTCGTCTTACCCAGGTTTCAATAGTCAAAACCCTGTGTTCTAGGCTGGGAGGAATCCAACCCTCTGGACGCTTACGATTAAGAAATCTTGGCTTCCTGTAACGGGTATTGCGATTACGCCTCCCACCCCTAACGCCACTTCTAGATTCTAGTTTTTTCTTTATCAATCCTCCTCTGTGTTCTAGCTCCATTCCCCAAATAACTTGGTCGTCCTGGACTAGAGCAAACCCAGTCACCTTACTGCCTGGATCTATTTTGATTTGACAAGGGGAGATAGTCGGATTGGCGATTGCAGCCTTGAGGATAATCGTGAATGGATACATCCTAAAAACCGCAGCTTTTCCTTTATCTAACAATCGACGCGCTTTCTTGGGGGATATGGGGTTTAATGGTTGTTTGTCTGTGTCAATAACTAATACATAATTCTGCATTTTTAGTGCGTCTCAAATCGGTAATGTTTTCCAAGTGCTTCGCACACGCTTGCGCGAACGACCATGTTGTAATGGCTTGTCGTGTCAACCACACATTTTGCCTTCACCTTAATGGTTGATGATAGAGCTGGGAGCTGGAGTTCACTCCCAGGTATCATGACCAAAACAACGTAGGAAATTAATCCTTGGTCTGCAACCTAGTTAGGTAAATTTCCGAGTTTTGCCGGAAATTACCAAGGCTTTTACTAGGTGGTATCACTTGTTCACAAGAGTGGATCAGTGTTTAGTGTTTAGTGGTCAGCGGTCAGTGGTCAGTGGTCAGTGGTCAGCCTTGTGGGACAGGCTTTGGCCTTGGCCAAAAGGCCACGCTACGCGAATGGCCAAGCTGTGCGAACGACGCATCGGACCTAACCCATAAGCACCTCAAGTAGCCTGTGCGTAGCGCTAATCGCTGACCGCTATTAGCTGATAGCTGATAGCTATTAGCGTAGCACCTCAAGTAGCGCATATGCTTACCTCCGCATTAGTGTGATTCATTTAAAATATAGAAACTGAGTTAGAAAAGGGAGTAGAAAAAGAATAAGAAGGATAAGGAAAATCAGGAATAACTTTGATGTCAACCTATCTTCCTGATCTGGTTCATTTCTTTTCCAAAAAAAGAGGCTTGGATGAGGCGATTTCTCTAAGGGCCACCACCATGGTCTCTTTTGTTTTTTTCGTGGACGTTTTTCTGTTTGATTCATTGGCAATTGGGTATTATTCGTAATTCGTGAGATTACCTTAGTCATGGGATCGATATTATTCAAAACTATCTCCTACCTAAAAAACTTTTTTGTAAAGCAAAACTATAGTAAAACCAAACTAGTATTGAGGGTAAAAACCACGGAATCAATACTAATGCTGAGATATAAACCTGCAATACAGCTAATCCGTATACTCCGGTTAGAATCCCTAACGTTAATACCTGTTTGTGTCGTTGTATTAGTTGTTTGTGTAAGATAATAGTAGTCCATTTTCCTATAAATACGGCTAGGAAAATTACCCAATGATCAGGAATCAAAACTACCCGATGCTGCCGGATTATATGGTGAACCATATAAGCCAATACTTCTCCTCTAATTAATACTTGGAGGTGGAGGCACTTATTTAGATCCTGTTTTACAGGTTGATAGTAATGACACCAATAGGCAGCAACTGACGGAAAGTAAAAGTCATCTTCTGTGTCATTGTAGTCACCATGGGTGATGAGAACAACTTGCTGCATCACATGCTGTTGGAGTTCTGGATTAGGCACAGGAAAATTGAGAAGTTCCTGAGCTGTGATAGATTTGTAGACTTGTCTAGGAGGAATAGAAAAGTCAATAATGGAAGCTAGTCCAAAAGGAGCAGCAGATTGATTGAAAGGAATCAGCCCTTGATTGTGAGTCTTTCCTTGCTTTAGATAATGACTAACTTGGGACTGAAAATCTACTGTACTGTTTAATGTTGGCTGGGGTAAACTATCTTCAGATGACTGTTGATTGAGCAGATGAGCTACTGCTAGCTGATAGGCAAACGGACATGACTCGTCGATACAGGTGGGATCTGGAGGCTGTTCAATAGTCCAAGGCTCAAAGTCTATGTACCCTTCTAAACTCCATTTGGGGCTAGCGACTTTATCTTGTTTATCTGTTGCTAGCACAAACCAGGTATTCTGCTTTTCCACAGCAAAGCTAATCGCTTGATCAAGGTTTTCGTATCTAGGTTGGTAGATATGCCGACTATAGTAAATGCCGATTACTTGAGCATTCAAGGCGTATAGATGTTTTACCAACTTGGCTAAGTA
Source organism: Moorena sp. SIO3H5 (assembly GCF_010692395.1). Taxonomy (GTDB): domain Bacteria; phylum Cyanobacteriota; class Cyanobacteriia; order Cyanobacteriales; family Coleofasciculaceae; genus Moorena. Next base: position 1,737 of record NZ_JAAHHS010000461.1, on the reverse strand, counting down.
TTCGGAATCAGTCAACTTACCTTGTGTACTTTCTATTGCTGCATCAGCTTTATCTAGGGATTCTTGATCGATAGCAACTAACAAAACAGGCGCTAAGGTATTCTCTGGTATTTGATTCGTCAAATTACGATAGGCCGCTTGAACAAACGCTCGGATATCGAACAATAATTCTACTTGAATAGCTGGGATGACACTCAGCAGTAAAACTGTTCCTAATGCGATCGCTTCTGGTTTGGTCGGTAACCACTGCAGCAGCATTTTCTTCCAATCAAACCGCTCAATGCGATAGGGAATCAAACCGGGAGGATTAAATAAAGAGGGCAGCAAATAGGCAGAGGGATAGGCAAATTTCTCTACGGATTGAAGATGTTGACAGGCTTCAAGTAGTGCATCGTAAACATCTCTATGGTCAGCTAGGGGCTTACAGAACTGCTGGAGAAAACTCTGAGCCACATCATTGCGAATGGGTTCCCGCATAACTATTACCTGTAACCCAAGTTTAACTAGAGAGTTAGCGATGCTCAGGCCACTGCAGGAGTTGAAAATAGCCAGCTGCAATCTATGTTCTCTAGCTTGAGTTAATTGTTCTTCCAGTTCACTAATCGACAGGGATATATTCGGAGCGATCGCAAGTCTTCCTCCTGTAGTTGTGGTTTCATCGCTATGTCCAGCAAAGAACAGCACATCCCAGCCTCGTTGATCACAGATAGCATTAGCAATTTTGGTTTTGATATCGACATGGTTTTCATGGGGTTGCCAGGTTACTCGCTCGACCTCAGCAATAGATTTAAGCGATCGCACAGCTTTCCAATCCTCTTGCAACGGTAGTCTAGGATCATCTCCTAAGATAGCTAGAATGCGGGTTTTTCTTAGGTGTGCCTTCCCTATCCCTTTGAAAAAGCGCGGGGTGGCAGCGCAAACTGTCAGGGGCTTAGTACAAGCAATGGGATCCGGATTATCCATAGCGCTTCTGAAAATGCGAACTCTCCCCACAGGTGTACCTTCAGGAGCGAGTTCCCAAGTTTCCCATGGTAACCGTTCCATTTCTATAGAGTCACAAGCTACAAAAATATCAACACTGGGGTGAGTACCAATTCCCTTGCTATCTTTCGATATCACTTGAGCAACACGAGTCAATTCGTCTCGAATCCGCTCTTGAATCTTACGAACCTCGCCTTCTCCTAACCAACGCTGGAAAGCATTGACGAACTCTCTTTCTGCTTCCATCAAATCATAACATGGGTCACCTGAACCAGGATTAATTCTGCCACTATCTTCTATAGGTTTGACTGACGGTAATTCGTAAAACCTACTGTAGCGCTGTCGCCAGCGTTGATAACATTTTTGTATTTCTTTGGAATAGTTAATGCTAGCAGATATCTGCCTTCTCTTGTCATCCCATAGCAGCAAAAAGAAACAAAAATTATTCTCTTTTTTTTGCCAAACTTTTATTTCAAAAACAGTATTCATTGCCCAAAATAATACCTCGTTTTTTTTAATTCCCGGTTACATGTTATAACTTTAATACTCCATACTCACTGTTTACTAAATAACTTAAATCATGTTTAACTATGCTCGAATCCATAAGGAGATAAGGTCTGGGGTGAGCTATCTGGTGGGATAATAGTCACAACAAATTTTTCATCTGATCGTCCTTCCACACGGGCAAACAGAAATGGATCATCAAGCCCTGATATAGGCTCATGTATAATAGACCTTAGATTGCTAACTTGTAGA
>NZ_JAAHHS010000460.1 GCF_010692395.1 Moorena sp. SIO3H5 | reverse complement strand
ACTTCCCACACTTCCCATACTATTAGCCCTGCTCCCTGCTCCCTGCTCCCTGCTCCCTGCTCCCTGCTCCCTGCTCCCTGCTCCCTGCTCCCTGCTCCCTGCTCCCTGCTCCCTGTTATTTTTTTTATTTAAAACCCAACTATAAATCCTAAATTTAGTCATGAAAAATTCTATAAAACTATCACCAATTAGTACCTTTGAAACCGGTATATTTGACGATGGTGCTGCGGAAATTCCTGCTTATGACCCCAGCTCACAACGCCTGTTTGTAGTCAATGGTGCTAATAATGCTATTGATGTACTGAATCTGAGCGATCCTGCTAATCCTACCAAAATTACTGAAATTAGCCTCAATGATTTTGGGGGAGGTACCAACAGTGTTGCGGTGAATAATGGTATTGTTGCTGTAGCAGTTGAAGATGAAAATACACAGAATCCTGGTCAAGTTGTTTTCTTTAACACTGATGGGAATTTCTTGAATGCCGTAACTGTTGGAGCGCTACCTGATGCATTGACCTTTACCGCTGATGGTCAAAAAGTATTAGTAGCTAATGAAGGAGAACCCAATAATGAATTTACCGTTGATCCAGAAGGGTCTGTTAGTATTATCGACATCTCTGGAGGGGTTAAGCAAGCTACTGTTACTAACGCTGACTTCAAAGCATTTAATCCTCAAATCGAGCAATTGCAAGAGCAGGGAGTACGTATCTTTGGTCCTGGTGCTACAGTAGCCCAAGACTTAGAACCTGAATTTATTACGGTGTCTGAAGATTCCCAAACAGCCTGGATTACCCTGCAAGAAAATAATGCCTTGGCTGTGCTAGATATCAATCGTGGCGAAATTACTGATATCTTGCCCTTAGGATTTAAAGACCACAGTCTTCCCGGTAATGGCTTCGATGCGAGTGATCAAGATGATGGGATTAATATCCAGAATTGGCCGGTTTTGGGAATGTTCCAGCCGGATGCGATCGCATCATTTCAGGTAGACGGAAAAACTTTCCTAATTACAGCTAACGAAGGGGATAGCCGTGACTTTGAGGGCTTTAGCGAAGAAGTGCTAGTGGGAGACCTTAACCTAGATCCCCATGCTTTCCCCGATGCGGCTGAACTCCAGAAAGCTGAAAACCTGGGTTCCTTGATAGTGACAAACACTTTAGGGGATACAGACGGTGACGGTGATTTTGATCAGCTTTTTGCCTTCGGGAGTCGTTCCTTCTCGATCTGGGATGAATATGGCAATCAAATTTTCGACAGTGGCGATGACTTTGAGCAGATCACTGCCGAAGTTCTCCCTGATGACTTTAACTCCGACAATGACGCCAACAACTCCTTTGATACCCGCAGCAATGACAAAGGACCTGAACCCGAAGGAGTGGTAACAGGAGTAATTGATGGACACACCTTTGCTTTTATTGGCTTAGAGCGTATTGGTGGAATCATGGTCTATGACGTAAGTGACCCCACTCATCCTACTTTTGTACAATACATCAACAACCGGGATTTTAGCGGTGATGCTGCGGCGGGAACAGCAGGAGACCTTGGGCCAGAAGGATTGACCTTCATTTCTGCCGAAGATAGTCCCAATGGCAGACCTCTGTTGGTAGCAGCCAATGAAGTTAGTGGCACGACCACCATCTATGAAATCGACTCAATCCTTCCCGATCAAAGCATTGTGGGAGATGAGGGAGATAACAAACTAGTTGGTACTGAAGAAGATGATATCATTAAGGGTCTCGAAGGCAATGACACGATTCATGGTGACCTAGGTGATGACTTAATTCAGGGGAACCAAGGCAATGACATCCTTAGGGGAGGTCGGGGTCATGACGACCTTGATGGTGGCAGCGGCAATGACATCCTTAGGGGAGGTCGGGGTCATGACGACCTTGATGGTGGCAGTGGCAATGACATCCTTAGGGGGGGTCGAGGTGATGACGACATTGAGGGTGGTCTAGATAACGACTTTCTCCAAGGGGGAAGGGGTAATGATATCCTAAATGGTAATCATGGTGATGATACCATTAAAGGGGGTCGCCATGATGATATCCTAGATGGTGGCAGTGGCGATGATATCTTAAATGGTGGACGTGGCAGTGATGTCATGACTGGTGGTGAAGGCTCTGATCACTTTATTTTTAAACAGAATAAAAGTCTATTACCCGGTGAATTTGATGTGATCAAGGACTTTGAGGTAGGTGTCGATAAAATTGAATTCCAGGGTTGGGGCAATATTGATCCTCAAGAGTGGTTGAATTCGGTTATCTATGAAGGTCGGATAACTAACACCGAAGATGGGACTTTGTTTAAGGCCAATGATGGTGGAAAAGTTCTCATAGAAGGAGTGAGTTTAGAGGAGCTCAGTGCCTCAGATTTCAGCTTGACGTGACATACTCCCGATGCCGAATCAAATACCAGGAACACATCGAGACCAATGATTAGGGAGCATCTTGATCCCACTAATTTTGGCAAAATTGGTGAAATTTTGTGAATTTAGGCAATCTGGCAACATCTCTAGGTTGTTTTGTTGTCTCATTGTAATTGTTCTGAGTTAGGGTCGTTTAATTCTATAAACGTCACTCCTTCAACAACAGAATGTTAGATATAGCTAGTCAATGGGAACTATAAGTTCATAAACCTGAAATTCATCCAGGGTGCATCTACTTTTTTTCAGGTTTTTTTCAGGATACTTTTTTCGGTAAATCTCCTGAGTCAGCAAGTCAAAGATAGAGTCAACTATGCTCCGAAAAGTTGTAACCACAATCGCCCTGATTGGGATCCTAATTCCCCTATGGGGTTGTCAAAATCAGAGCGAATCTCAAGCTAAAGACGTGATTGTGCTAGGGGACATTGCCTTGAATCCATCCAGAAAGCAACGTTTTCAAGGGGTTGCTGATTACCTGGCAGCTAATTTAGGTCAGGCAGGAATTGGTCAGGGGGAGGTCAAAATTGCTTCCGATAAAGAAACCATGGCGCAATGGATAAAATCTGGTGAAGTGGATCTTTACATGGATAGTGCTTATCCAGCCATGTATATGGTTGACCAAACTGGTGCTAAGGTAATCCTGCGGCGCTGGAAGAAGGGTGTTGCTGAGTACAGTACTATATTTTTCGCCCGCCAAGATAGTGGTCTGAAATCTCTGGAAGATTTAAAAGGCAAAATGCTTGCCCTAGAGGTTCCCTTCTCTTCTTCAGGTTATATGTTTCCTCTGTCTCATCTGATGAAAGCCGGTATGAATCCAGTGGAGAAGGCAGAAGCGAATCATCAGGTGCCTAAAAATCAGGTGGGGTACGTTTTTGCTGGTGATGACCTCAACGCTGTGCGCTGGGTATTGAGCAAAAATGTTGACGCTGGTGCTACTGATAGTGAAACCTTTGCAGGATTGCCAGAGAGTCAACGGTCACAGCTAGTGATTTTGGCAGAAACCGAAAAGTTTCCTCGACAGGTGGTAGTTGCTGCACCAGATATGGATCCTAAGGTACTTGAGGAAGTCAAACAAGTACTAATCAAAATGCATGATAACAAAGAGGGTCAGGAAATTTTGCAGAAATTCAAAAAGACTGCCAAATTTGATCAATTTCCCCAAGAAGCAAAAGCAGCTTTAGCACAGATGGAAGAGTATTTTGAATTGGTGCAAGGACGGGATAAGTAATCGCCCATGTTGCTCAATGATGGCGTCAGGTCGTGATTGCTCCTAAGGTTGATTAGGAAGAGTGCTATCTTTGATGCAACTTGGTATTAAGAAATATCCCATGCGAATTTTACAAATCGTCCCGTCGATTTCCCTGGTATATGGTGGTCCGAGTCAAATGGTAAAGGGACTATCTCAGGCTCTGGCATCTCAAGGGGTAGAAATTACAGTACTAACTACTAACTCTAATGGGGATGCTGGTCAACCCCCTTTGGATGTACCCCTAGATCAACCAGTAGAACAGGATGGTTATCAGATCAGATACTTCCGTTGCTCTCCCTTTCGCCGCTATAAATTTTCCCTGGGCTTATTACGCTGGCTATGGCAACACGCCTCAGAATTTGACCTTGCCCATATCCATGCCTTATTTTCTCCAGTAACTACAGCAGCGGCTACCATCGCCCGAAAACAGGGATTACCCTACCTATTGCGTCCCTTAGGTACCCTTGACCCAGCGGATTTGCGGAAGAAACAACAGCTAAAGCGCATCTATGCCGCACTGTGGGAGAAACCAAATTTAGCTGGAGCAGCTGGTATACACTTTACCAGTCAACAGGAAGCTTTGATTTCCGAACGTTTTGGGACAGCATCCCCTGATATCGTGATTCCCTTAGGAGTAACGCCGCCAATCCAGCAACAACTCCAGCCACAACCAGGGAGAGCACGTACTGAATTAAAGATTCCCCATGACCAGCCCTTAGTGTTGTTTATGTCTCGTATTGACCCGAAGAAGGGATTGGATTTACTTATCCCAGCTCTAGAAAAGCTATTAAACCAGGGACTCCAATTTCACTTTGTCTTGGCGGGAACGAATCCTCAAGACCCAAGTTATGAAAATAGTATCATAGAGCAGATCAAGGCTTCAACTCTATCATCAAATACTACCATTACTGGTTTCGTGACCGGTGACTTGAAAGCAGCTTTGTTAAAGGATGCAGATGTATTTGTCCTACCATCTTACTACGAAAACTTTGGGATTGCGGTAGCGGAAGCGATGGTGGCTGGGACAGCAGTGGTGATTTCTGACCAGGTCCATATTTGGGAAAACGTCAAAGATGCTGAAGCAGGATGGGTAAGTCCTTGTGAGGTTGAGGCTTTGACTAGACAGTTACGGGAAGCACTTCAAAATAAAGAGGAATGCCAACTGCGGGGAGTCAAGGCTCAGGACTATGCTTTAAAGCACTATAGTTGGAATGCGATCGCACAACAAATGATTCAGGTTTACCGTCAAATTAGTCATTAGTACCCGTAGGGGTACTGTCAAATCCCCAATAAATCAAGCAAAATAGACCTATCAGCCAATTAGCTAAAACAACAAATAGCAATACACAAACGATACATGCAAATGGAACGTATTCAGGAAATTCCTACCTTTAAAATTAATGGTTTTGCTGCTCTGGTAGGGATTATTGCGATCGCTAGTTTTGGTGTGTGGTTAGGTAAAGGTCTAGTCGGGTTTTCCAATATCAACGACTTATTTCTCTATACCAACAACTTATTTGGTATTGGTCTAGTGATCGTAGCCTTGGTTGCCCTAAAAGGCTTTCTGACTGTGCAGCCTAACCAAGCCCGAGTGCTAGTGTTTTTAGGTAACTACGTTGGCAGTGTCCGTACCTCTGGTTTTTGGTGGGTTAACCCTTTCGCCTCCAAGCAACTGGTGTCTCTTCGAGTGCGTAATTTCAACAGTGATAAGCTGAAAGTAAATGACGCAAAAGGCAACCCCATTGAGATTGCTGCGGTAGTTGTCTGGCGAGTTGTAGACTCAGCCAAAGCCACCTTTGACGTAAATTCCTATGTAGATTTTGTGGCCATCCAAAGTGAGACCGCTATCCGTGGTTTAGCTAGTCGGTATCCCTACGATACTAATCAAGAAAACCTAGCTTCACTCAGAGGCAGCCCCGAAGAGATTGCAGCAGCTCTCAAGGAAGAATTACAAGCTCGCTTAGAGGTGTCAGGTGTCGAGGTGATTGATAGTCAGATCGGG